>SDWN01000027.1 GCA_004195305.1 Neptunomonas sp.
ACTTCCATGCTGATCAAGACACCCTTACTAAAATTCCAGCTACTGGTTATCAACCTGCTGATCTTGATCGCCCTGATGGTGCCTCAGCTCCATCTGACTCCAACCAACCCTGGCAGCACGTTTGCCGCAGACACCGTGCATATTCAAGCTCTCGACCCCTCTAGCACAGATCACCTGCACAGCCATGACGATGCCCCCCCCGAGCAGGTAAACGTCAAACACCAACACGGTCACAATTACGCCGACCACTCCCACAGCCCCGTGTACCTGCCTGCGAGTGAGCTGTTGATAGAACCTAAAATTCATCTCTGGCACACAGTTTATAAGCGCAGCTACCTCCCCCCCTCAGCTTATCTCTGGCAACGCCCTCCCAGACCTGTACGCAACGCCTGAAACAGCCGCCAACGGCGGTGCACCGTACATCAAAATAATGAGTGCTAAGCTATGAAAATACCTTTCAAGAACAGGGGCACGCTGTCGCCTAGAGGGCAGCAACGCGCATGGGCCGTCTTTATCGGACTGCTGTGCCTAGTGTTATTTCAACAAAGCGCCCTGGCACATGGTGTCGCGTCAGGGGATCAGGGCTACATCCAGGAGATCACGGGCATCAATCTGCTGCCCTTTACCTACCTAGGCGCCAAACACATGGTCACGGGATACGATCATCTGTTATTTCTGTTCGGGGTGATCTTCTTCCTTTACCGACTGCCCCATATTGCGATCTACGTCAGTCTGTTTGCGATTGGCCATTCGGCGACGCTATTGCTGGGAGTTTATTTCGACATCCCCGCCAATGCCTTCCTGATTGACGCAATTATCGGTCTTTCGGTGGCCTATAAGGCGCTCGACAATCTCGGTGCATTCCAGCGCTGGTTCGGCTATCAGCCGGACACCAAGTGGGCGACACTGATATTCGGGCTCTTTCACGGCTTTGGTCTAGCGACCAAAATTCAGGAGTTCGACATCTCCCCCGACGGACTGCTGGCCAATCTGATCGCCTTTAATGTCGGGGTCGAGATCGGCCAGTTACTGGCACTGAGCTTTATTTTAATTCTGATGGGATTTTGGCGTCGTCATGCGGGGTTCTTCAGCCACGCCTATACCGCCAATGTGGTGCTGCTGGGGGCCGGCTTCATGCTGACCGGCTTACAGCTCACCGGTTATTTTGTTGTTTAATCCCCCTGGCATTCAACGAATACGATTGAGGTTTCTATGTACAACACTAATTTACCTACTCGCGCCGAACTCCCCTCCAGCAAGCAGCTGCTACGCTCAACCCTGATCGCGGCAGGCGTCGCAGGCTTGCTCTTGATTGCCGTCGTCTTGCCTGCAGAATATGGGGTGGATCCCACCGGCGCAGGCCGCTACCTGGGTCTGACCGAGATGGGCGACATCAAGACCTCGCTGGCCGCGGAGGCCGACGCTGAGACGGCAGGGCAACCTGCACCGGTTCCAGCGGTGGTTGCCGTTGCGGCAGCGCAACCAAGCGCCCCGGCTGCGGTGCCCGCAGCGATAACGGTGGCACCGACGATACCGAAACAAGCGGCGCTTGCCGCCACCCCATTCGCCACTGAATTCAAGGTTTTCACCCTGAAACCGGGACAGGCCGCAGAGATAAAACTCGGCATGAAAAAGTCCGCCAAAGTGAACTACCAGTGGAGCGTTGAGGGCGGCACGGTCAATTTTGATACCCATGGCGACTCCGCCACCCTGAACTACTACGGCTACGGCAAAGGTCGCCAGGTTACCGGGGATCAGGGAGTACTTGAGGCCGCCTTTGATGGCAAACACGGCTGGTTCTGGCGCAACCGCTCTAACGCTGATGTCACCATATCCCTCAGCACCCAGGGCGACTTTCAATCGTTTGACCGGATGATCTAACGATTAACCTGGCGCATCCATGCGCTAACCAATTAACCCGCCGGGTTAATTGCAGCCCCTCCTGGCATTCAGGAGGGGCTTATTTTTAGCAACAACAACCCATAACAGCCAATAACCCTGGCGGCGTAAGCCAATACTGTGGCTATATCGACGCAGCCCAGCCTCCATGAAAAACGCCCGACTCAAAACGTCCCAGTGGTAATCCAGCTATAGCCATGCAGCACCAGTAGGTCGATCAATAACATCTGTAGTACAAAGCCAAAATTCCATTTAAAGAAACGATGCGCTGGCAGCCCGAACCGTGCCTGCAGAGTCAGATGCGTGCCGGAGACGGGCGAGGCCATGACGCCCAACGACCAACCCATCAGATAGGTCATCCCTAACAGGTTAGGGTCGTCGACCTGGCCGAGCAAGATGCCTCCGGAGGTGGTGATACTGATCAACGGGTGAATACCAACCACCGACGCCGTGACAATAATCAGCAACAGCCCCCACGCCTGCCAGGGCCCAAAAAAAGCCAACGGCCATTCAAAACCGCTCCGCTGCACCAGCGTCGCAAGCCCTACCGACAACAATCCTGCCGCCAGAAACAGACAGACCTCACCGCCCATCTGCGGCAGTTGCTGCTCGATATGTTGGCGAGCCGACTTCAACCCTTGGCGACCATCACTCAGCAGCAACACCAGCAGACACAGCAGCAACGACAGTAATGACACCCAGGTCAATATAACGATGTCAGGCCAAAGCCATCGCGCCAGCAACACCAGCAGCGCCAACAAGCCAGGTAACCACAGTGCTTCGAAGTGCATCGGGTAACCGGCCATTTTGCGAGCCTCAGGGTGTCGACTCAGATTGATCCCGGCCACCAGCAGCGCCAGTAACGCAGCGGGCAACCCCGTCGCCGACAGGGTCGCCAGCTGCGCACCCTGGGCATGGGTCAACGCCACCCCCATCGCCACAAAAAACGGCGACCAGAGCGCTGCGACGGCAAAGCCTTGGGATAGCAGCATCCCCTGCAGCGGCGACAAGGGCACGCGCCTGGACAAGCGCTCGCCGATAATAACCAGCGTCGACATATTGATCATCGCGCCGAATAGATGCACTCCCAGCAGGGTCCGCCACAGCGCTCGACGGCCTGTCGGCAGGCGCTCCTGCGGATCTGTCTTCAACGACGTGACCAGGCGTAAAAAACTCACAGCTATAAGCATTGCAATCAAGCTGTGATTTACAGCGAGTAAACGCGACCAGGGCAGCGCCTGACCCTGGGTACCCCACAACAGAGCCAGAACCCCAACCGCCCCGATGATCATCACCTGGATCCGCAAGATACCGCCCACCCGGGCAAACAACAGCACCCCCGCCAGCCAGATAAACACCCCGGACCAATGCGCCGCGACCAGCCCCAGCCCATTCCCGACCGACAACAGCACCGCCGCCAACATCAACCAACCGATGCTTGGCAGCAGAGGACGTAAAGACACTAACATGGGGAACCCGGTCGTTTAGGGGGAGAGGAGGTCATGAGAGGATTCACATGCAACTGACAGAGAATCGCGGCGAGAGCCATCCATGACTCACGGGGCATACCGTACATTCAGTACAAAAAAAGGGCAGCCTAGGCTGCCCTTCTACCATCGCGACGCGACGGGGTCGGTCTGATTACATCGTCAGGATATAAGCAGAAACCGCCTTGATTTCGACATCGCTTAGCTTTCCAGCAACATCACGCATCATGGCAGAAGTATCGTTAGTACGCCCACCGTCACGGAACGCCTTAAGCTGTGAGTCGACATACATCGCGTACTGGCCTTTTACCAAGGGGAATCCAGCCAAACCATTGCCGGCGCCTTGAGGACCATGACAAGCAGCACAGGCGGCAACGCCTTTACTCTGCACGCCTGAGTCATAGATTTTTTTACCCTGAGCAACCAGATCGGCGTCTGTAGCAACCCCCTTACTCACTTCCAGAGTGCTAAAGAATGCGGCCAGATCTTCCATATCCTGCTCGGTCAGACCGACAGCAAAGGCTTTCATCATGGGGCTGGGACGCGCTCCGCTCTTGATATCCTTAAGCTGTTTTACTAAGTAATTGGTATTCTGACTCGCCAGTTTAGGGAATGCTGGCGAGGTAGCGTTACCATCCGCGCCGTGGCAACCGAAGCAGACAGCCGCCTTGCCCTGACCCGCAGCAGCATCGCCCTCAGCCCAGGCAGCACCCGAGACACCAATTGAAATTAACAGACTAATAAGTAATTTATTCATCGACCAGCCCAATCCTAGGTTCAAAGTTAAAAAACAGGTTGCTGCATTTACGGTACCCCTTACTTCTCAGGCCGCCGCGCCGAGTCCTATCGCTCAGTTTTATGCCGCTAAAATAAGCATCCCCAAGCTATCCCCGAGGCAAAATTTTCGGCATTATATACCAATATCCTCACAAACGGGAACGTACTGTTCCCGTATCGCAGTAACTAACGCCAAACCCTATGACCAAACCCCGTATTCATTACAACGCCGCTCACTACCTTGTCAGCGCTAACAAATTCAACCAGTGCCCCGAAGACATGGGCGCCGAGGTTGCCTTCGCCGGCCGATCCAACGCTGGAAAGTCTAGCGCTATCAATGCGCTGACCAACAACTCCAAGCTAGCCAGGACCTCCAAAACACCCGGCCGCACCCAGATGATCAATTTCTTCGAATTGAATCAACCCGAGCACAAACTGGTTGATCTGCCCGGCTATGGTTACGCCAAAGTGCCCGTAGCGATGAAGGTGCATTGGCAACAACACCTCGACGAATACCTGCAAAAACGCCAATGCCTGAAGGGCGTCGTACTGGTGATGGATATTCGCCATCCGATGAAAGAATTCGACCAGATGATGGTGCAGTGGTGTAAAGAGTCAGAGATGCCGCTGCATATCCTGCTGACCAAAGCCGACAAGCTCAGCAAGGGGCCCGCTCAAAGCACCGTACTGCAGCTACTCAAACAGCTCAAACCAGAACTTGGTGAGCTGATCAGCGCTCAGATATTCTCAGCACTGAAAAAGACCGGCGTAGACCCGCTCAAGCAGCGCCTCGATAGCTGGCTGCTGAGCGATGCAGCCACGACTAGCGATGACGCACCGGTAGCCTAACAGCGCCAACGGCTACCGCTGACTTCTCATTCAGGCACTGTTGCCGCAACGAACTGCAAAACCTGATATCAGGAAGGTTCGCAACCAGCCCCTAACCAGCAACGGGAGTTATTTCTTGGACGCCAATCAACCCAGCCCCAGCCTAAAGCAGCTTAACGACTGGCAGCTCGCTGCATTTTGCGCCGCCGTGTCGGAGCGCCTGCTCCCCAATTACGTGCTGTTTTCGCGGGTGGCTGAATTCGGTGATATCCAGGTACTGCGCACGGCACTGGATAAGGTCTGGGACCGACTGAGTAACCGCTGCGGCTCGGTTAATTTCGAGACCCAGATGGAGAAGGTAGATGCGGTCATACCTGAACCCGACGATTTCGATATGTACGGCGTTTATCCGGCCCTGGACGCTTGCGTTGCCCTGATCACGACCCTGAACCAGATGGTCGAAGCCTCGTATCAGGATGCGCGTCAGATCAGCCAGCTAGCCTTGCAATGCATCGAGACCTATCTCGAAGTGATCGCCGATGCAGAGCTCTCCGATGAAGAGCTGGTACGTTTTATCAACACCCACCCGCTGCTCGAGATCGAACAGCAGTTTCAGGACAGCATCATTGAGCAACTGCTGCGCAGCGCCAAGGTAAACATCGCACTACTCGACAGTATTCGTCTCGAAGCGAGCAACAAGGGTGTCAGCAACATCGGCATCTGCGACGACTAACGGACGCAATAAAAGCCCCTCACAAGGTTAGAATAATTTTCCCCCGGGCACGCCCTGTCTCGCTGTAACGATGCGCCTCGGCGATATCCTGCAGCGGCAGCAGCCTATCCACCTGCAGCCGCAGCGCCCCCTGCTCCATCAAGGCCAGCAACTGCGCTAATTGCGCACCATTAGGCATGACCCGAACCGATGCCGCACGACAGCCCCGCGCTTCGGCCGCCTCAATCACCTGCGCGGCGGTAGCCGATGGCAGGGTTACCGAAATACCGCCGGGTTTCAGACAGGCC
>SDWN01000269.1 GCA_004195305.1 Neptunomonas sp.
ACAAATAACCGCTCACCGTTCAGGGGCTCACGCGCCGGCGAGCGATGGAGTCCAGGGTTCTAACCCAGGGCTTATCACGCAGTTTATGAGAGCTCATCAATTCGCCGGCCGCTTGCTTTGCAGACTTGATGGAGCCGTAACGGCCTAGCAGCAGTACCTGCCAGAGCTTGTTATCGCTCTTAATTTCGACCTCTCGAGTACCCGGTATTTTATTCAGCTGCTGCAAGCGTTGGTAGCAGGGGGTGTTGTTACACGCGAGCAGCTGCAACGTGTAGTTCCCTGCGACGGCGTCCACTGAATCACTCTTGACCTCCGAGACGGCGCCACTGAGTGGCACCTGTATCGCTGCCGACTCGCCGCTAAACTCACCACCAAACTCAACGCCGCTGCGATAATACTGACTGCGATAGACAGCAACCCGATTACCCTTCCAACTTGCGCAGATCCAGACCTCACCGTCAGGCTTGCAGGCCGTGATACTGGTCACGTCGGTTGCCCAGGAGGCAGGCGCAACTAACAGCGCGAATAACACCCACAAAGATCTATGCATAGTTAATGAGCCAGGTCCGGATTCCGCGGTTATAGATAAAATTCGACTGCCGTAAGTAGTGACGCCGACCAGCACTTGCAACCTTCTTGTACCCCTTTTACAACCTCCTTACAACGACACCCGAACGCGTCATCAGCAACGCTGCGGATAAGCCCGTCACGCCAAGGGTCTGGTTCGCAGGTTATTACTAGCGATACACCAGTACCTTGTCGATATGCTTAAAGATGATAGGTAAAATCGCATCGCCTAGACCAACCTCCTGATGGATCCGTAACTCGCCCGGTCCCACCGACAACAAGCGCCCCACGACCAGGTGACCATTTTTGGTTTCAATCCGCACCGTAGTATCTATATAAGGGCCCAGCTGATCGATCGGGGTGGCCTGATAGCCACGCCTCTGAACCTCCTTGACAGGCTGTGCCAACAGCGCCTGAACGGCATCCGTGGTCTCTGCTTCAGCTTCCTCAAACGGCGCCTGAAGCAACGCAGTAAAGGCTTCTACCTGGCTACGCAGCTGTTCCTGAAATGGCTCGTCACTGCCTTCTAGTGGCCGCCAGAGAATTTCGAGCGGCTCGACCCGATTACCATTAACGCTCAGTTCTGGTGCCAGCACCTTGAGCAACTGGTCCGGCGTAAACTGCAGGGTCGATGTCGGCCATAGCTGACTACCGCTCAACAAGGCCAGTTGAAACTCTCCGCTACCCTGCAGGAATTTTCGGTACGCTTCAAGCAGCGTCTGCGGCAGTACCAAACCTCGCTCAAGAGCCATTGCAGCGACCAGCCCGACATGCCGCTCGACAAACTGCTCTGCACTCACAGCGGCCGCCGTAGCGCAGAACTGGATATAGCGTTTATTGAACGAGTGATCCTTATACTGCAGTTTAATATCCCCCAGCGAGGGACTGGTCAGGGCCAGGTTGTAGCTGTTGAACTCATTGATCCCCAGATCCAGAGCAACCCTGAGTCCCATTTATTAATAACTTACGCGACCGATCAAACACATAATCCGCAGAAAAATCCAGATCCAGTTGCTGGTAGCCGAGTTTACGCAACAATTGCAAACCGTCGAGACCCGCTGTTGCCGCCTCACAACCGAGCACCCAGGGATCGCCGCTGCCAGGGAGATCCCGAGTAAGGGTTTGCCGGGATACTGCGGATTCAGCGGCCAGCTGTTGCAGAGCCGGGTTAGCCAGACCAACCTTGAAACCGCTTATTTCAACACCCAGCGCCTGCGGCAACTCGCCTTTGTCCAGCTCGCGCTGCAAATTGACAAGATCCCACCAGCCGGGTGCCTTCACCCGAACCGAGTCGATGCTTATGCCCTGGTCCTGACCCAAGGGGGTCAGAACCAAGTCATGAATGCCGACAACCCCGTTAAAGCCGGTCTCGATGGAGCCGTACTCCAGCTTGGCCAGCAACGACACCTGCTGTGTCAGCCGCGCCATTTCCGAACGGACCTGATACCAGTAATACCCCTTAACGGCTACGAAACCGAGCAGTGGCACTAAAAGTAGCAACGCGAGAAAATAAACTATACGAACCCACTGATGGTTTGTCATGGCGTTTTAAAACATCCCTTTTCTACATCACTCAACAAATATACGACTATTCAGTGCACTATTAACCTAGCCCGGATA
Organism: Neptunomonas sp.; assembly: GCA_004195305.1. GTDB lineage: Bacteria > Pseudomonadota > Gammaproteobacteria > Pseudomonadales > Balneatricaceae > Motiliproteus. The sequence goes on from SDWN01000269.1 coordinate 2,188, forward strand.
TTTCACAAAGGCGCTAAAAACAGACCTGTAACACCGATGTTTACTCAACCTATGCCTCATATTAGAAAGTTACACTTTGTCACCCGTCACGCTGATCGATTTTCTAAATCCGCTGTCGTTGCATTTGACCCGCCGGGTTAATACTGTAAAAAAACCACCAATGCCTACTTCTTAACCGGTTTACCCTCCTCCTGTCCAGCAGCCTGCCGAACTTCACCCCGAGTCACTCGGCAACCGCTCCTGCGTTGCTCTAGCTCCTGCATCCATGCTGTCATGCAAAAAACCGCCCCCTACAAAAAACCCGCCTAATGGCGGGCTTGATAATAACTAAGATCCTATTCCCACTCAATTGTAGCAGGTGGCTTACTCGACACATCGTACGCGACGCGCGAGATTCCGGAGATCTCGTTGATAATCCGGCCCGATACGGTCTCCAGCAGCTCATAGGGCAGATGCGCCCAGCGTGCGGTCATGAAGTCGATCGTTTCTACCGCGCGCAGCGACACCACGTATTCATAGCGACGGCCATCGCCGACCACGCCTACCGATTTCACCGGCAGAAACACCACAAACGCCTGACTGGTCTTGTGATACCAGCCCGAACGGTGCAGCTCCTCCATAAAGATCGCATCGGCTTCACGCAGAATATCCGCATACTCACTCTTTACTTCGCCCAGAATCCGCACCCCCAAACCCGGGCCGGGGAACGGATGACGGTAAACCATATCGTAGGGCAGGCCTAACTCCAGACCGATCTTGCGCACCTCGTCTTTGAACAGCTCGCGCAACGGCTCGACCAGTTCCAGCGCCATATCATCCGGCAGACCACCGACGTTATGATGCGACTTAATCACCTGCGCCTTACCGGTTTTACCTGCGGCAGACTCGATCACATCGGGATAGATCGTACCCTGTGCCAACCATTTAACGTTGTCGATCTTGTTTGACTCAGTATCAAACACCTCAATAAAGGTGTTGCCGATAACCTTGCGTTTGGCTTCCGGATCAGACACCCCTTTGAGCTTGCCCAAAAACAGCTCCTGAGCATTAACCCGGACCACTTTGACCCCCATGTTCTTGGCGAACATGTCCATCACCTGATCACCTTCGTGTTTACGCAACAGACCGTTGTCGACAAACACACAGGTCAGCTGATCACCGATAGCTTTGTGCAGCAACGCGGCCACCACCGAAGAATCAACACCGCCCGACAGGCCCAGCAACACATGGTCACTGCCTACTTTTTCACGCACCTGATCGATGGCATCCTTAACGATATTGGACGCAGTCCAGAGCCCTTCGCAGCCGCAGATATCACGCACAAAACGGCTCAGTATCCGCTCACCCTGCTTGGTGTGGGTCACTTCGGGATGGAATTGAACCCCATAAAAGCGACGCTGTTCGTCGTACATCCCGGCAATAGGCGCGCTCTCGGTCGCTGCCATCAGATGGAAACCCTCGGGCAGGGTTCCGACCTTATCGCCGTGACTCATCCACACATCCAGCAACAGCACACCGTTATTGGCGACGTGGTCTTCGATGCCGTCCAGCAGCGAGCTACCGGCCTCAATACGCACCTGAGCGTAGCCAAACTCGCGTAGCTCAGAGGTGATTACCGATCCGCCCAGTTGCTCGGCCATGGTCTGCATGCCGTAACAGATCCCCAGCACTGGCACGCCCAACTCAAACACCACCTGCGGTGCCCGCGGCGTGTCACTGCCGGTTACCGACTCGGGACCTCCGGCCAGGATAATCCCTTTGGGATTAAACTCGCGGATCTCGGCTTCGCTCATATCAAAAGCACGAATCTCAGAAAAAACGCCGCATTCACGCACTCGACGGGCGATCAGCTGAGTGTACTGAGAGCCAAAATCAAGAATCAGAATACGCTGTGCATGAATATCTTGTGACACGATCGTTTACTCCACTACAGACGCGGCGCGAGCCGCCCCTAACAGGTTGTTGAAATCTACCTGCTGATTGCTGCTTAATAAGATGGGGCGGCAACGGCAGCCCCACACATTGGATACTCGATTCGGGTTAACCGATCCGATAGTTGGGGGCTTCTTTAGTGATAGTCACGTCATGGACATGGCTCTCTGCCATACCGGCTCCGGTGATCCGAACAAATTGCGGCTTGGTGCGCATCTGTTCAATATCGCCACTACCGGTATACCCCATACTGGAGCGCAGCCCGCCCATCATCTGATGCACCACGGTGGCCATCGGCCCTTTGCAGGGCACCCGACCTTCGATCCCCTCGGGAACCAACTTCTCGGCGCCGGCGTCGGCATCCTGAAAGTACCGATCTGAAGAGCCCTGCGACTGTGCCATAGCACCGATAGAGCCCATGCCACGGTAAGCCTTAAAGGAACGCCCCTGGAACAGCTCGACTTCGCCCGGTGCTTCGTCGGTTCCGGCCAGCATGCTGCCGATCATTACCGCACTCGCGCCCGCAGCAATCGCCTTGGCCAGATCACCTGAAAAGCGGATGCCGCCATCGGCAATCAACGGCACGCCTCGCTCTTTCAGTGCCGCAGCCACGTTAGCGACCGCCGAAATCTGCGGCACACCCACACCCGCAACAATCCGCGTGGTACAGATAGAGCCAGGGCCGATGCCGACTTTAACCCCGTCGGCACCGGCATCGGCCAGCGCAATGGCCGCCTCAGCGGTGGCGATATTACCGCCTATCACCTGCACCTGGGGAAAGTTCTGCTTAGCCCAGCGCACCCGGTCGATAACCCCCTTGGAGTGACCGTGGGCAGTATCGACAATAATCACATCGACCCCGGCTTTGGCCAACGCCGCTATCCGCTCTTCCGTCTCGGCACCTGTCCCCACCGCCGCGCCGACGATCAGGCTGCCTTCGCCGTCTTTGGTGGCATTGGGGTAGGCCTTAGCCTTATTCATGTCCTTGACGGTCATCATCCCCTTAAGCTTGAAAGCGTCATCAACGACCAGGATTTTCTCGATTCGATGCTTACGCAGCAAATTCCTGACCTTGTCTGAATCAACCCCCTCGGCGACGGTAACCAGACGCTCTTTAGGGGTCATGATGGAAGCGACAGTCGCGTCCAGGTGCTGCTCAAAACGCATATCACGACTGGTAACGATACCCACCAGATCCTGACCCTTTACCACCGGAAAGCCGGAGAAGCCATGCAGCGCGGCAAGCCGGTGTAACTCACCTACGGTCAGATCGGGCGAACAGGTAATCGGGTCTTTAACCACGCCGCTTTCATAGCGCTTAACCTTAAGCACTTCTGCGGCCTGCTTGGCGATGGTCATGTTCTTATGAATGATGCCGATACCACCCTCCTGGGCCATCGCGATGGCCAGGCGTGACTCGGTCACGGTATCCATGGCGGCAGAGGCCAGCGGAAGATTCAGCTCGATACCCTTGGTCAGACGCGTCTTGAGACTCACATCCTTAGGCAGTACCTCGGAATAACCGGGCACCAGCAACACATCGTCGAAGGTCAGCGCTTCCTGAGAAACTCGTAACATAAAATTAACCTCCAAATACGGCTGGAAAAAAGGGCGGATTATATAACGCCAAAAAGCCCTGAACAACCGGTGCTCAAGGCTTAATGCTTAGAAATTTATCGCAGGCTCAGTAACCCACTGATGTGAGTACCAAACTCGACCCAAGTCGGTTAATCCATCTCGGCGATCCAGGCAGACTGAATCGCTTCAAGAATTTTCTCGCCGCAATGCTTAGGATCATCATCAAACGGCTCCAGCGCCAGAACCCACTCCATCAACTCGGTAAAACGCAGGGTCGTCGGGTCTACATCGGGATGCTTTTCGATCAGTTCGATCGCAATATCCAGCGTATCAATCCACTTAAGCGCCATCATTTTGTCCTAATTAAGTACTAGTGCCCTTCGGACACCTGGTTAAGGGTGTACTTGGGAATTTCGATAACCAGATCCAGATCACCCACCAGAGCCTGACAGCTCAGACGCGAATCTGGCTCCAACCCCCAGGCCTTGTCCAGCATATCATCCTCGAGCTCATCAGCATCCGCCAACGACTCACCACCTTCGCGAATGATTACGTGACAGGTGGTGCAGGCACAGGATTTCTCACAGGCATGCTCGATCTCAATCCCTTCCGCCAGCGCTGCATCGCAGACACTGACGCCAGGCTCGACAGTAACGACCTTACCGTCCGGACAAAGCTCATGGTGAGGTAGAAAGATCAACTGTGGCATCTTGGTTCCTTTGCTTGCAATGGGGTGATCACACCCGCGTGAGGTGACTGATCGCCACGCCAACCCTTATCAAATTTCATTAATCGAATGCCCTGACAGCGCCCGGCGAATACCGTCGTCCATCCGCCGCGAGGCGAACTCATCACTGGCCAGGCTCAACACCTTGATCCCCTGCTCGATAACGGCAGGATCGAGACCCTGGCGCACGCGCTGCAACTGCTCGATACCCTGCAGCAGTATCCCCCGGTCTGCGGCACTGAGCAAGCGCTCGCCATCAGCAGCCAGAGCACTCTGTAGCGATTCGACCAGCCGGTCTGCATCCACCTGCTGCTCCCGCAGCGCACGGGATTCCAGATCTTCCTGGGCGAAACTAAACGACTCCTTAATCATCCGAGCGATCTCGCCATCCGCGAGGCCGTAGGAAGGCTTCACTTCAACTGCGGTCTCAACACCGCTGCCAAGCTCGCGCGCGGCGACACTCAACAAGCCATCCGCATCGACCTGGAAGGTCACCCGCACCTTGGCATTACCGGCAGTCATCGGTGGAATCCCCTGCAGCTCAAACCGGGCCAGGGAGCGACAGTCACCGACCAGCTCACGCTCACCCTGGAGCACGTGAATCACCATCGCCGTCTGCCCATCCTGGTAGGTGGTAAACTCCTGAGCCCGCGCTACCGGAATAGGCGTATTCCGATCAATCACTTTCTCGACCAGCCCACCCATCGTCTCCAATCCAAGCGACAGCGGAATCACATCCAGCAACAACATCTCGGCATCGGGCTTATTCCCCGCCAGCACGTCCGCCTGGATCGCAGCACCGATCGCGACTACACGGTCAGGGTCGATCTCCGCGTGCAACTTACTGCCAAAAAACGCTTCGACCTGAGCCCGCACCTGCGGTACCCGGGTTGAACCGCCCACCATCACCACATCGGCAACCTCATCGGTGCTGACACCGGCATCTTTCAA
>SDWN01000495.1 GCA_004195305.1 Neptunomonas sp.
TACCAGCTGATAACGCCCCTTGCTCATCAGACTGAGGCGCTGCGAGGCCTGGATCAGCACATCGTCGAGCAGCACGCTAAGAACGAAGCGCTGCAGGCTGATCTTGTCACCGGTCTGGCCATTGGCGACCTCGCTGAGGGTACCGACGATCGCATACTGCGCTTCGAGGTCAGCGTGGGTCTGATGCGCGCGCCGGAGTTTTTGCTGCACCCCGAGCAGTTGGCTATGGCGTTTATCCAGCTGACGCCAGTGTTCATCGGCCCCGTTAAAGGCGCTGGTTTTTTCATCCAGTAGCGCGTCCATGATCCTCAGGTCGGGGCGGGTCTTGCCTGCCAGTTCCTGCTGCAACAGCGCCAGAGCACCCATCAGGCTATTCAGCGCGGACCGGTACGTGTCTATCTCAGACCTGAGCTGTTGCTGCTGGGTATCATCGAGTAACGCCTGCTGAAACGGCTCGACGCTGGCAAAGGGACTGTCCCGCAGACCTAGTTGCCAATTGCCCTCTGCCGTCTCGCACTGAGTGGCCAGCTGTTGTTGCTGTTGCTTCAGTGCCTGCTGCTGTGCGTCGCTTTTATCGACCACGGAACGACTCTGGGTGACGGTGATTTGAGCGCGCTCCAGTGCCTGGTTCAATGCCTGGAGCTGGGTGCCGATAGCCGTGAGCGCTTGCAGCAGCGCCGCAGGATCCCGATAGGCCGCGGGGAGCTGCTGCTGCAGCTCGGTGATACGGGCGCAGGCTTCGAGATCGCTGGTTTTATCCAGATCGGCCTGCGTTTCGAACCGCGTCAGCAGTTCACGCATCGCGGTCAGCTGCTGTTTGATCGCATCGATACGCTGGCTCAGCGTTTGTTTGCGCTGCTGCTGCGCCGCCAGGGTCGTCAACGCTTGTTGCTGCTGGTCCACGTCGGACTGAATTGCGGCGAGCGGCTGAGTGGCCAACGCACCGATCGCCTCGGCCAGTTTCTGTCCGGCACTCAGATTATCGGCCAGATCGCGCGCGCCATAGTCCAACGCCTGCTGGCTTGCCTGCAGCTGCTCCAGGATACGGGTTTGCGCCGCACGCTGGCAGTCCAGCTGTTCGCTGGTCACCGGTTCGGTGCCTGGCGTGGCGGTCGCAGCGCTGGGGTGGTCGGTGCTGCCGCAGACCGGACAGGGCTGGTCCTGCTTCAGTTCAGCGGCCAGCAGCGCGGCCTGGCCGGTATGCCAGCGCAGCTCTAACTGGCGCGTAGCGATTTGCGCGGAGTCCGATTCGGCGCGCTTGGTTTCATTCTGCTGTTGCGCGGTTTGTTGTTTTAGCGCCAGGGCCTTGTAGTGACGTCGCAGCGCTTCTAGCTCCTGGCGTTGCTGCAGCTGCTGCTGCAACGTATTGAGTGCGATCTGGGTCGGTGCCAGCGATTCCAGCGCCCGGTTGAGTTCAGCCACCTGATCTTCGTTGCGGAGCTGCTCATCGAGCAGTTGCTGCTGCGCGAGCTGCTGGCTCTGAAGTTGTGCGCGGCTGGCGTTGCTGGCCTGCTGGCGCCGTGCGGCTTCGGCTTGAGCATCGGTCAGCACCTGAATACGGCCCTGGTATTGTTCCAGTTCGAGTTGCTGGCGCTTGAGGGTATCGACCTGAGCATGCGCTTGAGTCGCCTCGCTGAGCTGCGCCTGCGCCTGAGCCTGCCCCTGGCGGGCATGCTCCAGGGTTGCGGAACAGACCTCAAGTTGCTGGTTAATGCGGGCCTGTTGCTGGGTTTGATACTGTAACTGCTCATGCCTGGGCTTGAGTTTCTGCGCGGCAGCGGCCAGCTCGAGTCGGGTCTGCAGCGCCTCGATGGCCGGGCTCGCCTCCTGCTTGGCGGTTAGCTCCTGCTTTTTAAAGGTTTGGCTGTCGAAGCGTGCAAGCAGCGCGCGGGCCTGATCTTGAGCGCGGCTCGCCTGGGCCTGGGCCTCCAGGGTGCTGAGCTTTAGCGCGGCGGCGGCCGTCAATTGGGGCGCCAGGGTATCCAGTTCGGCACCGACCTCGACTTCGGCGTTAACCTCGACGCCTTCCAGGAGCCCTTTGATCTGATTCTGGTGCTGCTCGACCGACTGCCGTATACCTGCGGCCTGCGCTTTGAGCCGCTCCTCGATGCGCCGGTAGACCTGGGTCTGGAACAGCTGGCCAAAGATCTTCTCGCGCTCTTTGGAGTCAGCCATCAGTAGCTCGCGAAATTTCCCCTGCGGCAGCACCATCACCTGGCGGAACTGTTCGACGTTGAGGCCGATAAGGTGCTCGATCTGCTCGGTCGCCTCGTTGACTTTTTTCGCCACGATTAACGAGCCGCTGGGGCTCTCATCCAGCCGCCATAGCTGTGCTTCGGCCTGCTGGGTGGTGGTGCCCTCCCCGCGCGCTTTAGGCCGCTCCTGGGTTGTTGCACGGCGAATTCGATAGCTCTTAGTGCCCAGGCTAAAGTCCAGTGTCACCTCGGTCAGCAGCTCGGCAGCGGCGTAATCGCAGCGCATCTGCGCCGGTTCGCGCTCGGCACCGGTGGTCTGGCCGTACAGCGCAAAACAGATCGCGTCCAGCAGCGAACTCTTGCCGGCACCGGTCGGGCCGTTGATCAGGAACAGTGGATTAGCGCCCAGCAGACTGAAGTCGATCTGTTCGGTAGTGGCAAAGGGGCCGAAGGCTTGCAGGGTCAGTTTGAGCGGCTTCATCGCTGGGGCTCCTCGCGAACGGTGGCGGTGCACTGCAACTCGTTGAGGGTGTTAATCAGGGCGGCGTCCTGATCCGGGCTCAGCGCTTGTCCGGAGACCTGGATGAAGAAATCGCGGAACATCTCCAGCTCGCCGCGTTTGAGTTTATCCCGACTCATTTGTTGCTCACCGGTCTCCAGCATGCCCGGTTTTTCCAAGTGGAGGACGTTGGGGTAGACCGCACGTAGCTTGCCCATCGGGTCAAGGATGGCATGGCGATCGGTCAGCCGTACCAGCAGGTAATCATCACTATGGGGATCGACCTTGCCCTGTTCCAGCAGCGTTGCCAGTTCACCCTCGAGGATGCGCATATCGCGCAGCGGTTTCAGCGGCAGGTGGCGGGTGCTGCAGTGGCCGCCGCTATCTAACTCAACCAGGGTCACCCCCTTGTTTTGATGCTGCTCCGAGAAACTGTATTTAAGAATCGAACCGGAGTAACGAATATGCGGCTCGCCTTTGTACTGCGGGCTGTGCAGGTGGCCCAGGGCGACATAATCGAAGGATTTAAAGGACTCGTAACTGACGCGGTCGGCACCGCCTATCGACAGCGGTCGTTCGGATTCGGATTCCTGCGCGCCATCGATAAAGCAGTGACTGATCAGCACCGTCGGCACCTCAGCTGTTTTTACCGCGTTAATCTGCTCGATCAAGAACGCATGGGCCTGGTCGTGAGTGGCGGCCTCGGTGGCAAAGCGATCGCGAACCAGCGCCGGATCGTTGTAGGGGATACCGAAAAAGTGCACCGCCGTCTGGGAGCTCTTATCGATCAGAGCCACCGGGGTCAGCATCTGTTCAAAATCACCGATAATATGCAGCCCGGCACGTTGCAGTTGGCGCGCGCCGAAGCGCAGTCGTTCGGCGCCATCGTGGTTGCCGGGAATCAGGATCACCGGCACGCCCATCTCAGCGCAGACCTGGTTCAATACCTGGTCCAGCAGCTCCACCGCCGCCGCCGGGGGGACCGAGCGATCGTAGATATCACCAGCGATCACCAGGGCATCAACCGCCTCGCTGGCGATGTAGGCCAGCAACTGGTCGAGGACATGCTGTTGGTCCTGCAGCAGTGAGACATTGTGAAACTGGCGGCCTATATGCCAGTCGGAGCTGTGGATAAAGCGCATAGCACGGTCCTTAAAAGCAGTAGTGCGCACGCTACCGTTGTCTGCCGCCAGATGCTACGTTTTTTCTTCACTGCAGCGCTCACTATGCCGGTCCGGCAATCCGTGGCGCACTTTGCTGGCTTATAATATAAGCATTGATTAGATGAGGAGGATTCAAAATGCGCCCGTTGCTGCTCTCTCTGCTTCTGCTGCTCACCGGCTGCTCCATGATTCCGGTCAGCGTTGACTATCAGCCGGGCTATGATTTCAGCCAGGTTGGCCACTACTACTGGGTGCCCACGCCAGCCGATCGGTCTCCGGCGTCGATTTACAACAGTTCGCTGGTCAGCGCGCGGGTCGAACAGGCGGTTGAAAACGAACTCCTCAGACGCGGTATCCTGCGAACCACTAACCGCGAGGAGGCCGATATTTTGGTCCGCTATCAGATCGGGATAGAAAAAATGGTCGATCTGGATTTTTTTATGCTGGAGGGCAGCTTCTCGCGCCACCGTGGACACAACGGCCTGGGCCTGCTCGGCGGTCAGTCTCAGGAGTATAAGGAGGCGACGCTGGTCATCGACCTGCTCGATCCAGCGGAGCGACGGCTGCTGTGGCGCGGGGTGGCTGAACGGCGCCTGAGCGGGTTTAAAAACCCGGTTGAACACGATACCTTTATCGCCGAGACGGTCGCTGCAGTGCTGCAGCGCTATCCTCCTCAGCCTTAAAGACACGACTACCTGGAAAGCGCGGTAGCCTAACGAGCGCCGCAGGCTGAAGTGCTCCTCCGCCTTGAGGGCGTAGCTACCCGCTGCCTAACGAGTGCTGCAAGCATCAATGCTCCTCAGCCCTAAGGGCACGACTACCCGCTGCCTAGCGAGTGCCGCAGGCTGAAGTGCTCCTCCGCCTTGAGCGCGTAGCTACCCGCTGCCTAGCGAGTGCTGCAAGCATCAATGCTCCTCAGCCCTAAGAGCACGCCTACCAGCTGCCTAGCGAGTGCCGCAGGCTGAAGTGCTCCTCCGCCTTGAGGGCGTAGCTACCCGTTGCCTAACGAGTGCTGCAAGCATCAATGCTCCTCAGCCCTAAGGGCACGACTGCCTGGAAAGCGCGGCAGGATAACGCATATTTAGCGACAGCTGTTTTTATCTGTTCGCTACCCTAGGAGTCTGTCAGACTTAGCCGATCGTAGCGAGGGCCTTTTGATTTAGGCCAAAGTCGATTTGAGGCAGATTTTTCGATCTTTCGAGGCGATAAATCGGCAGGAAAGCCGATTTACACAGCGATAGCTGCCCGTAGGGCACGCTACAGGGACGTAGCTTGTGAATAGCGAGCTATTTAACGAGAGAGATCGGGAAATATGGCCAAATTCGACTTTTCCGCAGCAGATTAGTGTTAAGTCCGACAGGACTCCTAGGCTCATCCATGACCAAAAAGCTTGAACCGCCCTCAAAAGCCGATATCGCCTTACTGCCCCCGTTTACGGGCCTGACTCTGGAGCAGATCATTGTTCCCTCCACCCAGGCCGAGTTTGTTGCGGCAGCAGCGGATCTTTCGCGCTGTCGTTACGTTGGCTTTGATACCGAGTCAAAGCCCTGCTTCAGACCCGGCCAGATCTCCGACGGCCCGCATGTAATTCAGCTAACGACTCTGAAGAGGGCCTATATTTTTCAGCTACAGCATGACACTTGTCATGCTCTGGTCGCACAACTGCTGCAGTTGCCGACGTTGGTCAAGGTGGGTTTCGGGCTAAAATCGGATCGGGGTCACCTGCTGCGAAAGCTCGCTATCAAACCCAGGGCTCTGCTGGATCTGAATCTGCTGTTTCGTGCCGAAGGCTATCGCAAGGAGATCGGGGTCAAAGCGGCGATAGCGGTCGTGTTGAAACAGCGTTTTCAAAAGTCCAAACACGTATCGACCTCCAATTGGGCGCTGCCTGAACTGAAAAGCAATCAGCTGCTGTACGCCGCGAATGATGCCTACGCGGCGCTCAAGGTGCTCGAAGCGATGAATAAAACCGATTCCCAGCTGCCGATCCTGGATCAGGAGCCCGAGGCGTCGGCATAAGGGCGGCGGAGAAGTCTGCTCGCAAGAGTGCGGGCCGCGCCAAAGCGTTACCTAACTACCCATTAAGTGTTACCCGATGTGGGTGCATAGGTAGCG
>SDWN01000502.1 GCA_004195305.1 Neptunomonas sp.
GAATCTATACACCCCGTCGCCTCATTATATCCGTACACCACGGCAGAGCTGGGAGGCCAACCATAACGAGGAATATCCATTATCAGCCCCTCCCGACCCATATGCTCAACAAGTTCACGATAGGGCTTATCCATCCAGCGTTCACGCATCACCCGCTCCTGGCTGTCAGGCTGCTTCCCTGCATAGGCAGCTAATTCCTCCGGGGTCGCTGCACAACCTGACATCAACCCCAGCGTCGCAACAGACAGAGTGACTGCAAGAGATGTCGCTAACGATGCGAATAGGGAAGTAGACATATGTTCTCTGTCCATGATTTATCGTTACAAATCCTTATGGCGCGATGGAGGCGTAAGGCCCCTCTCGTTGTCTTGGCAGGCGGCGATACACCTAAACCCGGCGGCCTCTATTCCTAGGAGGCTGTCGATGAGATGGCCTCCTAGGATAGGCACAAAAAATTGCGCCACGGCAGTGACATTATAGCCCTCTAAATATAGGGGCATTGTAATATAAACCGCATAGGTGATGATAATCCACATCCGCGATGCAAATCAATAAACAACACGGAACTAAACCACCTGCAGACTGTCCCCGCTCTCGCGAGACGCTGCCCATTTGCCAACGCTCCGCATTATTGGCTAATGCAGCGCCGCGCCTTCCCTGTTAACATAACTCACTTTTTTGATCACGCCCTGCATTTACCGGCTCGGCACAGCAGTGACAGACTCTTATGCACGAGAACATTATCGCCTACCAGGGCCGCCCCGGCGCATACTCCCATCTAGCGTGCCGCCAGGTCTTTGCAACGATGACCGCCCAGGCCTGCAGCTCCTTTGCCGACGCCATGGACCTGGTTGAAAAAGGCCGGGCCAAGCTGGCAATGATCCCCCTGGATAACTCTACGGCGGGCCGGGTCGAGGAGATCTATCGACAGATGCCCAAGACCCGCTTACACATTATCGGGGAGCATTTTGAGCCCGTTAACCACTGCCTGCTGGGACTCAAGGGCAGCCGTATCGAGCAGCTCAAGAGCGTCGGCTCGCACCCCCAGGCGCTGGCTCAATGCGCCGACCATCTTCGGGCACTGCGGCTTGAGCCGGTGCCGATGTTTGATACCGCAGGTGCTGCAATGGCACTCCAGGAGAGCCAGGATCTCAGCGGCGGCGCAATCGCCTCTGCGCTGGCTGCTGAGCTGTATGGACTGGATATACTGCAAACCGATATGCAGGATATCAACGGCAACACCACCCGATTTTTAATCCTGTCAAAAACCAGCAACATGCCCGCATTTGAACCGGACAAACGCTATATCACCTCACTGATATTCAGGGTTCGCAACATCCCCGCGGCGCTGTACAAATGCATGGGCGGGTTCGCCACCAACAACGTCAACCTGCTGAAACTGGAAAGTTACATGGCCGGCGGCACCCTCAAAGACTGCAGTTTCCACCTCGATGTCGCCGCCCATCCCGCCCAGCATTCGATGCAGCTAGCGCTGCAAGAGCTGGATTTCTTCGCCCTGGATATTCGTAATCTCGGCACCTATGAGCAGCATCCGTTCCGCACCGACCACGAGCTGATCGAATAGTGCCGCAGTCACCCCCCGGCAATCGGCGCCTGTGGATACTCCTGCTATGCTGTACGCTGTTACTGGGAGGCAGTCTTTGGCTTGGCCAGGCGCTATTGCAACAACGCAGTGGTGACGCACGATTGTTCGCGCCCCTGCCCTGCAATCCCGAACAGCTGCGGCAAGGCTGTAGCGCCCAGAATAACGCCCGGCAGATCCGCTTCTTTATTGATTCGGAAACCATCGACAGCCATGCCCCAATCGCGTTTCGGATCGACCTGCAGGGCTTTGATCCGCAACTGGTAGAGATAGAGCTCCAAGGGCGAGACATGTACATGGGTGAGCTGCGCAGGGTACTGGAGCGCGGCAGCGACGGCCAATATCGCGTCCTGGGGCAACTCCCGGCGTGCACCACCGGTTTAATGACCTGGCGGGCTAGAGTCTGGATCACGGAGGCCAGCGGACTCAGCGGCAGCTGGTTTGACTTTTCTGCCCGCTAGCCCGGAGTCTGCATAGTGACACGAATACACCTGAGAGCCGACCATTGAGACAGCCCTATGCTCAGTAAACTTAACTCAATGGAGCGTTTTGCGCTGCTACTCTGCGCACTGCTAATCCTCCTCTCCGGTGGGCTGTACCTCTATGCCAAGCTTAATCCAGAGCAGCCCTCCAACTCGCAGTTAGGCGGCGACTTTTCTTTGCAGCACCTGTCCGGCCCGGTCTCATTGTCCGATTTTTCTGGCAAGGGCGTGGTCTTGATGTTTGGCTACACCTCATGCCCCGATGTCTGTCCTAGCGGATTAGCCAACCTGGCTGCAGCCCTGACACGCTTGAGCGAACCTGAACAGCAGCAGATTCAAGCTCTTTTTATCAGCGTCGATCCCGAGCGCGACACGCTTGAAAAACTCGATCAATACAGCCGCTACTTTCTCCCCACGCTGCTGGGCTTAACAGCCAGTAAAGCCGAAATCGACCGGGTTGTCAGCGCTTACGCCGCTTTCTACCGTAGGGTTGAGATGCTGGGCTCCGCACTCGGCTACAGTGTCGACCACAGCGCCCGTATCTACCTGATCGACCGTAACGGCCAACTGGTGCAACTGCTCAACCACAACACCCCGGTTGCTGAACTCGCCACCGCGATCCAGCGACTACTGCAAGGAAACTGATAATACGTGCTCAATCACAACACACCGGTCGCTGAACTCACCACCGCGATCCTGCGACTACTGCAAGGAAACTGATAATGAAACTGATACTGAAACTACGCTTCACGCTCTTAGCAGGACTGATCCTTAACAGCGCCGGGGTCCGGGCTGAAGTCAATGTCGAGCAAGGGTATTTTCGCGCATCACCTCCTGGCGTCAGCACCGCCGCCGTGTTTCTCAGCGCGCATAATTCCGGCACCGCGCCGATATCAATCACCGCCGCACAGACCCCCGCCGCCAGCAACGCAGAGCTGCACAACCATGTAGAACATGAAGGCATGCTGCAGATGCGCCAGGTCGATGCCATCGAGATCCCGGCTCAAGGTAGCGTCCGTCTGCAGTCGGGGGGCTATCACATCATGCTCATCGGGCTCAAAACAGCACTCAAAGAGGGTGACGAGCAGATGCTGATGCTAACGCTGTCCAGCGGTGAAATGATTCACTTGACCCTGCCTGTACGAAAAATCCAGCCCACTGCAGGGTCTGAAAAGAAACACCATCAGCCGCACAACATGCCGATGTCGATGCCTAAGCCATAACAGGTAGTTTTTCAACAGCCTGATAAACCTTAAAACGGCTCCCATTGATTATCTTTCAGCCACCAGGTGATGCCGTTGTTACGATCAATTCTCGCAGCAACATGCCCTCTGACATCATTAGCAATGGGCTCCATAACCACCTGATAATCCGACTCGGGTAGCACTCCAACCTCAGTGATAGAAACCCAGTCGCCCGCTTCCGCCTTCCAGCTGCTACCGGTACGATTATCGTACTTCAGCACCACCCAGCCTTTAGGCCCATAGACCGAGACCAGCTCGAATAACGGCTCGACGATAACGCTCGGCGCTTGCGCATCCTCCTCGGACGCTTGCCGCGATTCTGCCGACATCTGCTCCAATCGAAACACCAACTCCGTAAGCTGGTCGAGCGCCGAGGGCGAATCTTGCTGATCGGCACGTTGCTGTGCCTGAATCTGCCGCGCCTGCTGCAGCCACTGCAACAGCTTTAGCTGCTGCTGACTCTCGACAGTCACCCGCTGCAACTGCTGATTCTGCTCGATCTGTTTTTCCTGGATCAGGGTAATCCGCTGCTCGACCGTATCAAAGCGCTCACCGCAGGCAGCATTGAGCTGCTCGGCAAGTTCGGCAGAGCGCGAAGCCGCTGCGGCTTCCTGAGCGACAGCCGAGGGCTGTAGCGGATTTTGCTGACAGGCGCTCAACAACAGCGCTGAGATGACGATAAATATGCGCATCATAACGTTCTCAAGAGTGAAATATTAACCGAGGGGGCTAGACGTAAAGATCGCTAGGACCGGATCAGCACTAACGATCCCGAAATCGCAGCGCCTATAACGCCAGTATATCTAGCGGCTCGGATTTTTCGTCCGCCGCACGCCCATCCAGGACAAACTGATTAAAATCGAACAGTTGATTATCCACCAGATGCGAGGGCACCACGTTGCGCAAACTACTGAACATCACCTCGATCCGCCCCGGGAACTGCTTGTCCCAGCTCTGCAGCATCTCCTTAAGCACCTGCCGCTGCAGATTTTCCTGAGAACCGCAGAGGTTACAGGGAATGATCGGAAATTGGCGCAGATCAGCGTACTCAATCAGTTCTTTCTCACGGCAATAGGCCAGCGGCCGAATAACGATATTTTTGCCGTCGTCACTGCGTAGCTTGGGCGGCATGGTCTTGAGTTTGCCGCCGTAGAACATGTTCAAAAAGAACGTTTCCAGAATATCGTCACGATGATGCCCCAACGCGATCTTGGTAAAGCCATGCTCCTGGGCGAACCGGTACAGTGTGCCACGGCGCATCCGTGAGCACAGACCACAGGTGGTCTTGCCCTCGGGAATCACCTCTTTGACCACCGAGTAGGTATCACGCTCGATGATATGGAACGGCACCCCATTAGCCCGCAGATACTCAGGTAGTATGTGCTCGGGAAAACCCGGTTGCTTCTGATCCAGATTGACCGCCACCAACTCAAACGGGATAGGTGCACTCTTTTGCAGATTGAGCAAAATGTCGAGCATGGCATAAGAATCTTTGCCCCCCGACAGGCAGACCATCACCTTGTCACCTGCCTCGATCATGCTGAAATCTGCGATCGCCCGACCGACATCGCGGCGCAAACGCCGCTGCAGCTTATTCAGCCGTGTCTTGGCCTGCTTGGACGCGTCTATCGCTGCCGTTTCAGCTCCAGCGTCAGCGGACTCAGCAGCAACAATCGGGGCTGGGGCGGGGTCTGAGCCTGGGGCTGAATACAACTGCACGGCGGGGATTTTTTCGTGGCTCGACATCGACAGAAAACTCACTTGAGTGGATCAAAAAACAGCGCGCGATTGTACGCCAAAAGGGGTCATGGAACCAGCCGCCTGGTTGTTTTACAACCAGTCACATCCAGGGGGTCGACAGCAGCAGATAGCGCACCGCCTTGCCGAATCCGATAAACAGGATACAGAGCCAGAAGCGCTGCTTAAGCCAGCCACTGATAAAACACAGCGGATCGCCCAGCAGCGGTACCCAGGAGAGCAGCAGGACCGGGCTGCCATAGCGGTTAAACCAGTCGCGCGCCTGGTGTTGACGCGGTGACAGCGACCGGAGTGGAAACCGATGCGCCACCCAGTAGCCCATCCCCCAAGTCACCACGCCGCCTAGGGCGTTGCCCAGCGTCACCACACTTACCAGTTGCCACAACGGATACCGGCCCTGATCCAATAGATACAGTAGCAACAGCTCGGAACCACCGGGCAGCAGTGTGGCAGAGATAAAACCGCTACTGAACAGCCCCCACAGCACCAGCCCCGACTCAACGCCAAACACGTTGGGAGCTCCTTAAGCATGAACTAGTTAACCACGAACCTGTTAACCACAAACCTGTTAACCACAAACAGGCTAACCGCCGCATCAACATAGCCGTTGCGTGCGCTGCAGCTCCATCCGCACACAGCGCAGCAGTGCGGGCTCAAAGGCATCATCCAGACTCTGGGCTACCTGGTTCAGATCGCGGATTCCGGCATCGTGAAAATGCAGCAATGCGGTCTCCATCTGTGCCCGCTCGGTCTCGGCCAGATCGAGCAGCCGGGCCAACGGTATCGCATCGCGTTCGATTACGGCGGCAATTTGCTGCAACACCTCTTTGGGGCTGATCTGCAGCTGCTGAGCGGCCTGCTCTGGAGTCATCCCAGCCTG
>SDWN01000505.1 GCA_004195305.1 Neptunomonas sp.
CATAACGAGGGGAAACACATGGAGATGCTCACCGAGCTACTCAAGACCGTCAACGGCATCGTCTGGGGACCGATGATGCTGGTACTCATCCTGGGGGTAGGTTTATTCCTGCAACTGGGTCTTAAACTGATGCCACTTTTCAAAGTGGGCACCGGTTTCAAACTGATGTGGGACGGTCGTACCACCAAAGCGGGCGAGCAGAAAGAGGGGGAGATCTCACCCTTCAACGCCCTGATGACCTCCCTGTCCGCAACCGTCGGTACCGGTAATATCGCCGGTGTTGCTACCGCGATCTTCCTCGGCGGCCCCGGCGCGCTGTTCTGGATGTGGTGTACCGCTCTGGTCGGTATGGCCACCAAGTACGCCGAGGCCGTTCTGGCGGTAAAATACCGCGAGGTCGACGAGCATGGGAACCACGTCGGTGGTCCGATGTACTACATCAAGAACGGTCTGGGTAAGAAATGGGCCTGGATGGGGACTATGTTTGCCATCTTCGGCACCATCGCCGGTTTTGGTATCGGTAACACCGTACAATCCAACTCCGTTGCCAACGTGATCGAGTCCAACTTCGGCGTGCCGATGTGGATCACCGGTATCGTCCTGATGGTACTGACTGGCGCCGTTTTGATCGGTGGCATCAAGCGCATCGGTAACGTTGCCGGCATGCTGGTACCGTTCATGGCGATCGCTTATCTGCTGGCGGGTCTGATCGTACTGGCGATCAACGCCGATGCAATTCCTGCGGCTCTGGACCTGATCTTCACCCACGCCTTTACCGGTACGGCGGCCGAGGGTGGCTTTGCCGGTGCAGCAGTGTGGATGGCGATCCGCTTCGGTGTAGCCCGGGGTGTATTCTCTAACGAAGCTGGACTGGGTAGTGCGCCGATTGCACACGCTGCAGCACAAACCAAAGATCCGGTTCGTCAGGGCCTGATCGCGATGCTGGGTACCCTTATCGATACCCTGATCATCTGCTCCATCACCGGCCTGGTCATCATCACCTCCGGCCTCTGGACCGGTGGCGAGTCTGGCGCGTCATTGACCTCTGCGGCCTTTGCCGATGCCCTGCCGGGTGTGGGTAACTACCTGGTAGCGATCTCGCTGGCGATCTTCGCCTTCACCACAATCCTGGGTTGGAGTCTGTACGGCGAGCGTTGTGCCGAGTACCTGTTCGGCGTGAAGATCATCGTACCGTTCCGCATCCTGTGGATCCTGGCAGTCCCTGTGGGCACCCTCATCAGCCTTGACTTCGTCTGGCTGCTGGCGGACACCCTTAACGCGATGATGGCTATCCCCAACTTGGTCGCACTGGCGCTGCTGAGCCCGGTCGTGTTCAAACTGACGCGCGAGTACTTCGAGCGTATGGCACAGAGCACTGATGCTTCAAGCACCCGGTCGTAAGATTTAACCTGAGTAGATAAACCCGATCGGTGGGAGCCGTGGCTCTCACCGTCGGGATTTCCGAATAGACCACCGTGATCCTGCTGTGGCCTATCCAGAAATCCCCGCAAAACAACTGACGCGTACGGTTCGGGCAGCCGTCGAGCAGAGCACAGGAACCCGCAATTTCCCTGATTACCGATCAGAACGTACAAACGGACGCACAACCAGGATTTCGAGCACGCCCAACCACTCAATCAGCACGCGCAACGCAGCACCACGACGTTGATAGATCAGGAGAGCACCATGACTGCATCCAACCAAACATTGGCCAAAACGCCCCTTTACGACCTGCACCTGGAACTGGGTGGCAAGATGGTCCCCTTCGCCGGTTATGAGATGCCGGTCCAGTACCCGCTTGGGGTCAAGAAAGAGCACCTCCAGACCCGCGACAGCGCTGGCCTGTTCGACGTTTCCCACATGGGCCAGGTAGTGCTCAAAGGCGCAAACGCCGCCGCCGCACTGGAGAAACTGGTACCGGTCGATATCATCGACCTGCCCGTCGGCAAACAGCGTTATGCGCTGTTCACCAACGCGCAGGGCGGCATCATGGATGACCTGATGGTCAGCAACCTGGGTGACAAGCTGTTTGTCGTGGTTAACGCCGCCTGTAAAGAGCAGGATATCGCCCACATGCGTGCCAACCTGGGCGACGACGTCGAGATCGAAGTGCTCGAAGCACGCGCTCTGCTGGCCCTGCAAGGCCCCAAGGCCGCGGCAGCACTGGCCCGGATCCAGCCCGAAGTCGCCACCATGGTGTTTATGGATTCACGCGAAATCCAGATCGATGGCGTCGACTGCCTGATCGGCCGAGCCGGCTACACCGGCGAAGATGGCTTCGAGATCTCAATTCCCGCCGATAAAGCCGAACAGATCGCCCGGCTGCTGCTGGCGCAACCTGAAATCGAGGCGATCGGCCTGGGCGCTCGTGATTCACTGCGCCTGGAATCAGGTCTGTGTCTCTACGGTCACGATATCGATCCGACCACGACCCCTGTGGAAGCGGCCCTGCTATGGGCGATCAGCAAGAACCGTCGCGCCGATGGCGAGCGTGCTGGCGGCTTCCCCGGCGCCGACATCATCCTCGAGCAGATTCAAACTAAAGCGGTCAGCCGCAAGCGCGTTGGCCTGATCGGCCAGGGCAAGGCTCCGATCCGTGAAGGCGCCGAACTGGTGAATGCCCAGGGCGAGAAAGTCGGCATCGTCACCAGCGGCAGCTTCGGTCCTACCATAGGAACGCCTGTCGCCATGGGCTATGTTGGCATCGACTACGCAGCCCTGGAAACCGAAGTATTCGCCCTGGTTCGCGGTAAGCAACTGCCGATGAATGTCGCCAAGGCCCCCTTCGTACCGCAGCGTTATTTTAGAGGTTAAGGGCGGGTTAAGAGCCGAGGTTAATGCCTGTTATTTAAACCAAGGCTAAGGCCGGCGTTAAGCCCAGCCCGGCTTAACACCGGGCTAACAACCGACCCACAAAACCACCATTACGCGATACCAGGGTTCGTGCACCAGCGAACCTCTCATGCCCCGCATCTGTACCCTGGGAGGCCCTATGCAGCTCATCGAAACCATCGAGTTACAACAACTTAAAGGCGAATCAAAAATGGCCCGGCTGAAACAGAAGCCGGACCCGCAACGGCCTCGATTGCGTAAGCCCGACTGGATCCGTATCGACGCCCGCAGCAACGCCAATGTCGCGGCGGTCAAGGCGGAACTGCGGCAGAAAAACCTGCACACCGTCTGCGAACAGGCGTCGTGCCCCAACCTGGCCGAGTGTTTCAGTAAAAAAACCGCCACCTTTATGGTGATGGGCGCCATTTGTACCCGCCGCTGCCCGTTCTGCGATGTCGCGCACGGCAAACCGATGGCACTCAATCCAGATGAACCGGTAGACGTCTCACGCACCATCCGCAGCCTGGGCTTAAAGTATGCGGTGATCACCTCGGTCGACCGCGACGACCTGCGTGACGGCGGTGCGGCGCATTTCTCCGCCTGCGTACGCGAGACCCGCAAGCGCAATCCGACCACCCGGATCGAGATCCTGGTGCCCGATTTTCGCGGCAAGGTGGACCCGGCTCTCAACGCGCTGGCCAGTCACCTGCCCGACGTGCTCAACCACAATTTGGAAACGGTTCCGCGCTTGTATGACACATGCCGCCCTGGTGCCGACTATCAGGGGTCGCTGCAGCTACTCAAACGCTATAAGAAAAACCACCCTACCGTCGTGACCAAGTCGGGCCTGATGGTTGGCCTGGGCGAGACCCTCGTCGAGATCGTCGAGGTGATGCAGGACCTGCGCGCGCATGGCGTCGAGATGATCACCATCGGCCAGTACCTGCAGCCCAGCCGCCACCACCTGGCGGTTGAGCGCTACGTCACCCCCGAAGAGTTCGCCGAACTGGAAAGCATCGGCTACGATTTAGGTTTCGACAACGTCGCCGCCGGCCCCATGGTGCGTTCCTCTTACCACGCAGACCGCCAGGCCGAAGGCCAGGGCGTACGCTAGCCAGACTGTACAGGGAGCACCACTCGTGCCAACAAGCATACAAATAAGCACGCAAAACTGCAGCCAAAACAGCCCCGCATCCACGCGGGCCTACCTGAACCTGATCGCCACGGCGACGGGCGCACGGCTGGACGAAAACCCGCTCACCGCCGCGTTAGAGTTAGGGCGACAGCCTGACGACTCTCGGTTACTGATCGCTTTAGGTGAGGTCTGCGGCAGCAACCGTCCTATCAGCCCCATCGGTATGACGCAACTAGCCGAGGTGCTGATCCTGTGGCTGAATCAGCACGAGTGGCTGGTACTGCCCCAGGCGCGCTATGGGCATAATCTAGGCTTGGCACTGGAACAGAGTTTCGGCGCTGCGCTTTGGCTGGAGCCGATCCCGGACGGAACCTTCCAGGCCGAACTGTCACCGCAGGCGGTGCTGCAACTGCAACGCGCCCACAGCGATCCCCTGAATGAATGCGACCTCAGGCCGCTGGCGCCAACAACCACACGCAGCATCTGTATCCGCCCCTGGACTCCGACCAGCCACTACGACCTGCTACTGACCCGCGCCGATCAGAACCGGTTGCAAGCCTGGCTGGCAGCACCGCAACGATAGCCAGCGCAGAGCGAGCCTTATTCAATTCAATCCCATTCAGACTAGCGGCTAGGGTATATCTGCTGAAAAATAGCTCTGTATCCAGCTACAGAGCTGCGAGCGGGTCAGCTGCTGAAAGGCAACATCGGTGAACACCGAGTCCGGCGCTCGATCCTTGAAACCGAACTGATAGGAGACCTGCCCCGGCTTTTCATCGTTAACCAGTAACGTAATCCGCTTGCCGCTTTGCAGGCAATCGATGGTCATCACATCCACCGGGAATCCAGATTCGCGCAAGCTTCGACTCACGCCGATAATCGGATCGATTTGATTAAAATTTTCCTGAATCTCAACCTGCGCCGCTTCTGCTATGTCGGCCAAGGCATAAATATCCTGATTACTCATCACTAATAGCGTCTCATGATTCATCGCCAAGCATTTTCCCCTACTCCTGCGTAGCAGAGCAATAAAGTCTTATCCTTATTTTTCTCGCAGACTGTGCTCCACGTTACCCATACTGGCCTGCCAAGAATAAAAAATCATACAAAGGAGGGGCTTCAGCGAGTGAAGTCAGAATACCTAGAAATACAACACCATACCGTGGTACAGAGAGATGTCTCGATACCAGGCAGACCCTGCCCATCGAATTGACGGCTCTCGCGCCAGTACGCGTCTGTGCCCCCCGATAGCAGACGCACAAATCAGGACTGCCTGGATATCAGCGAGAGGCGGAAGTCGACACTTTGCGGTCTCTCACCTCTGGCCAGAATGGGCTGTTGATGAGGGTGCGGCGCTCCCTATAGCGGACACCCAACGGAGTTGGGGATCACGGCAGGAGTATCTACATACCGGTCATTTGTACCGACACTACCTCCGCATCAAATCATGAAACATATTCATGAAATGCTTGGCAGCCAACATTCCATACGCTATTTCTAGCAGGCGCTCCTGCGGTTCCATTTTAGGAGTTATGTATTTCAGCTTTATCGACTAAGCGGACATAACGCTGACTTCCGATAACGACAGGTGTATCTACATACCGGTCATCGGTACCGACACTATCACTGCCCCACATTATGAAGCTTGGCTGCCACAATGCCAAACGCTATTTCTAGTAGGTACTACTGCTGCTCCCTTTCAGGATGTATGCATTACAGCTACACCGACATTCCGGACAATTTGAAGGAGATTAGACCTGCGTGAAGCATCCTGGCCCTATTCCTTAATAGCGGACTCCGCTGAAGCTGCTGCATCGTCCCTTTGAACTGGTGAGGCAGTAACAACTCGTGCCACTGAACACCTATAAATAAACATCAACCCCACTACAGGGTGGGGTCTCAGTTGTTAGCGATACTGACTGCCCATCAGATACGCCCACTAACCCCTACGGTGTGCTGCAATAACATCCATCAGCCGCCCCGCGATATCCAAGCCAAACTGGTCGTTCAGCTCTCTAATACAGGTAGGGCTAGTGACGTTAATCTCCGTCAGGTAGTCGCCGATGACATCTAACCCAACAAACAACAGCCCCTTTTCCCGCAACACCGGACCAATCTGGTCACAGATCCAACGATCCCGGTCACTCAGTGGGCGGCCTTCGCCGCGCCCCCCGGCCGCCAAGTTGCCACGTGTTTCACCGACGCTGGGGATTCGAGCCAGGGCATAATCAACCGGTTCACCATCAATCATCAGAATCCGCTTGTCCCCATCGATAATTTCTGGAATAAAGCGCTGGGCCATGATCTGCTGGTTGCCATGCTCGGTCAGGGTTTCCAGGATCACATTAAGGTTGGGGTCTCCCTCCTGCACCCGAAAGATCGACGTGCCGCCCATACCATCCAGGGGCTTGAAGATCACATCCTGATGCTCTCGGTAAAACGCCTTGAGCAACTCCGGATCCCGGCTCACCATGACCGGTGGACAACATTGAGGAAACTGGGTGGCGAACAGTTTTTCATTGCAGTCACGCAGGCTTTGGGTTCTGTTAACGATCAGGGTACCCTGCCGTTCGGCCTGCTCCAGCAGGTAGGTGCTGTAGATAAATTCATTATCGAAGGGTGGATCCTTGCGCATCAGGACCACGTCCAGATCGGCCAGCGGCTTGTCTTGATACGCCTCCAGCTCGAACCAGTGATCAGGATCACGGAATACCCGCAAGGGTGCCATGCGCCCCAAAGCCAATCCATCGCGCTGGTAAAGCCCTGACTGCTCCATATAAAAGAGATTCCAGCCACGGTCCTGAGCAGCCCAAAGCATCGCTAAGGTGCTGTCCTTCTTGTAATTGATGGACTCGATTGGGTCCATGACTACGCCGATGTTAAGGCTCATATAGCTACCTGATGGATAATAAAAATGGAGGCTGTACTGCCTTCAAGCCGCCTTCGGCCTAGCATCTACCACGCCTGAGCTCCAATACGCTTGCAAGAAATCATCAAACGAACCTTGGTCGCTAGCTTCCAACTCCTTCTGCTGCTGCCGTGACTCCCTCGCCAAGCGTTTGAATTCTTCATTCAGAGCGTCTGGTCGTTGTTGCTGGGCGTAGTAGTCTTGCTGCTTTTTCGCTTGCGCCAGCATCAGTTCAGCAAAGCTAGCCCCCTCAGCGATGGCGCCCATCATCCGACCAGATGGCGTCAGTTCGCTGTTTTCAACTTTTTTCAACTGGGCAGTGAGTGCTTGATGGTAGTGCTGGCTGCCGTGGGCTTGATCAAGCAACCTCGCGGCAGCAGCTATCTCATCCAGTAGCTGCTTGGCCATGTGGCTAAAGGCGACGGGACTACCCGCCTGGCGCAACATCAGTGACGGCTTACGCCCTTCCAGAATCACTTGCTGCTGGTTGCTGCGGATCTCTTCAGATTCCGCCGCCGAAATTTCATCACTGTCTGAGAGCAGGCAATAGAGCAAGAAGGCATCCAGAAAACGGATCTGTTCAGCATCGATACCCACCGGCAAAAATGGGTTGATATCCAGGATACGTACTTCAACGTACTCAACCCCGCGATCCCTCAGCGCCTCGATCGATTTCTCGCCAGACCTCATAACACGCTTGGGACGAATATCGCTGTAATACTCGTTTTCTATCTGCAGAAGATGGGTACTCAGTTGACGGTACTTGCCATCCTCTTTGACACCGATCTTTTCGTAGTCCGGATGACTCTGACTGACCGCCTGACTGAGGCTATTAAGGTAGCTATCCAGGTCGCTATAACTGACATTCAGGGAGTCCTGAGCCTTACTCTGATAACCTAAATCACTCATCCGCAACGAGGTGGCAAAGGGCAGTCCCAGTGTATTCTCGCTAAGCTGGTTTAACTGATGGGGCTTACCATCCATAAAGCTGCTGTCCAGTACCGGAGAAGCGCCAAACAGATAACTTAACAGCCAGGAGTGGCGCTGGAAGTTGCGAATTAGTCCGAAATAACGCTCGGACTTGAATACTTGCAGGTCGCCCTCGCTACCCCAAAGGGTTTGGCAGATAGGCCAAAATGCGTCCGGCAGGGAAAAGTTGTAGTGGATACCGGCTATCGACTGCATGATTCGCCCATAACGGTGCGCCAGCCCCTGACGATAAACGTGTTTCATCTGGCCGGTATTGGAGCAACCGTATTGGGCGATGGGAATACTCTCGTCCCCTTCCAATCGGCAGGGCATACTGGCTGGCCAGAGATACTCTGCACCGATATTACGCAAGGTATAACTGTGCAGGTGGCTCAGGTAGTCAATGCTATCATCCACTCGCGGGAACACTGGGGTGATAAACTCCAGCAACGCTTCTGAATAATCTGTGGTGATGCTGCCGTGCGTCAATGCAGAGCCAAGGGATTGCGGATGTCTCGTTTGTGCAACCGTGGCTTGCGGCGTGACCCTTAGCCCCTCTTTTTCGATACCCCGTTGAATGTTGGCCAGTATCTGGCTTTTTTTCGGGGTCTTTAGCCGCTGTAGACGGGCCTGGTAAGAGTCGCACATGGCAGCATTCTCCAAAATTTAAAGACTAAGTGAGCAGGTTGTTATCAACTCAACCAGCGTCCGGCCTGAGGTGGATTGTCCTGAAAAAATCCCCCGCAGAGCGGGGACAAGGAAACCGGCAGAGGCCCATCGGCTTGGAGATTCACTTATTCAAGTAAGCTGCGGGAAAGCGAAGATGCTCTTCGATGAAGCTGGCGATAAAGTAGTAGCTGTGGTCGTAACCGTCTTGGCGACGTAGCTCCAGCGGGTAGCCGCTAGCCTTCGCAGCTGCTTCCAGTCTCTCCGGCTTCAACTGCTCTGCCAGGAACTCATCCGACTCACCCTGATCCACCAAGGCAGGCACCGTCTGTGTCGCCGCACGCATCAGCACGCTGGCATCGTAGTCTCGCCAGGTGTGGGTATCTTTGCCCAGGTAAGCGGCCAAGGCTTTTTTGCCCCAAGGGCTGTTAATCGGGTTACTGATGGGGCTAAAGGCCGACACCGAGCGGTAACGATCCGGGTTCCGCAACGCGATCGTCAAGGCGCCATGGCCACCCATAGAGTGCCCAGCGATTGCCCGTTGATCACTGACTGGGAAGGTCGATTCGATCAACTGGGGTAGCTCATTGACCACATAGTCGTACATCCGGTAGTGGCGGTTCCAAGGAGCCTGAGTCGCGTCCACATAGAAACCGGCACCCTGGCCCAGATCATAACCTTCATCGTCGGCCACGCCTTCACCGCGGGGGCTGGTGTCGGGTGCAACGATGGCGATCCCCAGCTCAGCAGCAATGCGCTGGGCACCGGCTTTCTGCATGAAGTTCTCATCGCTGCAGGTCAGCCCTGACAACCAGTACAGCACCGGCACTTTCTGGCCGTTGGATGCCTGAGGAGGCAGGTAGATAGCAAAACGCATGCTGCAGTTCAGCGTCTCTGAGCGGTGGCTGTACTGTTTGTGCCAGCCACCAAAGCTCTTATTGCAGTTCAGATTTTCGATACTCATTAAATGACTCTCTGAATCAGTGTGCTCACAGCCCCACAGTGCTTTTAATAGAGCGCGTGCGGGGCTGATATACAGATTACTTATCGAAATGGATGACGGTTCGGATGCTCTTGCCTTCATGCATCAGATCGAAGGCTTTATTGACGTCCTCAAGAGCCATGGTATGGGTGATAAAGTGATCCAGCTTGAACTCACCTTTCAGGTAGCGCTCAACGTATTCTGGCAGCTCAGAGCGGCCTTTGACGCCACCGAAGGCGGAGCCACGCCAGACCCGACCGGTAACCAGTTGGAACGGACGGGTAGAGATTTCCTGACCGGCACCGGCAACGCCGATCACCACGGATTCGCCCCAGCCTTTGTGGCAGCACTCTAGCGCTGAGCGCATCACATTGACGTTACCGATACACTCGAAGGAGTAATCGACACCACCGTCAGTCAGTTCAACAATCACGTCCTGAATAGGCTTGTCGTAATCTTTGGGGTTGATGCAGTCGGTGGCACCCAGTTTGCGCGCCAGCTCAAACTTGCTCTCATTGATATCGATAACGATGATACGAGCCGCCTTGGCCATGGTTGCACCGATGACAGCCGACAGGCCAATACCACCCATACCGAAGATAGCCACAGTGGCACCCTCTTCAACTTTGGCGGTGTTCATTACCGCACCCATGCCGGTGGTCACACCGCAGCCCAGCAGGCAAACTTCTTCCAGCGGCGCATCTTTATTCACTTTGGCCAGAGAAATCTCGGGCAGCACGGTGTACTCCGAGAAGGTTGAGCAACCCATGTAGTGGTAGATGGGCTGACCGTCTTTGTAGAAACGGGTGGTGCCGTCGGGCATCAGACCCTTACCCTGAGTTTCACGAATTTTCTGGCACAGGTTAGTCTTGCCCGATTTGCAGAACTTACACTCGCCACACTCTGGGGTATAGAGAGGGATAACATGGTCGCCAACCTGTACGCTGGTTACGCCTTCGCCAATTTGCTCAACGATGCCACCGCCTTCGTGGCCTAGGATGACCGGAAAGATACCTTCAGGATCATCACCTGAAAGGGTAAAGGCATCAGTGTGACAAACACCGGTGGCAACAATACGCACCAGCACTTCGCCAGCTTTTGGCGGCATCACATCGACTTCTTCGATGGACAGCGGTTGGCCTGGACCCCAGGCGATGGCGGCTTTAGATTTGATCATCTGTGTCATCAGAGTTGTTCCTATATTTATGGATGAGTTCATGTGGCGATCACGCCACCGCGTCTATGGAATTCATTGTAGCCATCCCTGCCAGGATGATAATCCCATTAAATAGCAAATCACCTTTACCAACTGGTAACAATAAAGCTGTTACGCAGCCACATTGGATACTGGTCCCGCTATTCCCAGCGGTCACTGCGAGCACAATATAAGTGCATCTTGGGCCGTAGAAGGATCGGTTGGTAAATGTGGCTGTTGGACGGCAGGCGTATTTAAAACAGAATGTAGACTGTGACTGTCAGACAAGTTTCGTTTTCATTTCGGGCCGACGGTGGAGAACCCAATACGTCATGCCCACCAAAAAACCGCCCCCTATGATGTTGCCAAGCGTCACGGGTATCAGATTATTAAAGATGAAATGACTCATCGTTAAGTCTGTAAATTCAGCCGGGGTGTGACCGGTCATTACCCAAAACTCTGGGCTGGCAAAGGCTTTGATTACAATCGCCATTGGAATCATAAACATGTTGGCAATGCTGTGTTCAAACCCGCTGGCAACGAACATCGCAATCGGTAGCAACATCACCAGAATTTTGTCGGTCGCACTGCGGCATGAAAACGTCATCCAGACCGCGAGGCAAACCATTAGGTTACAGAGCACCCCTAAGGCGACGGCCTGACCAAAACTATGGTGCAGCTTATGCTGGGCAATGCTCATGGCATTGATACCCCAAGCGCCATTACCGGCCATGTGTTGCTGGGCGAACCAGATCATCGCCACAAAG
>SDWN01000511.1 GCA_004195305.1 Neptunomonas sp.
CTGGAATTGGATCTTGTTTTTCATGATGCAGCCCTCGCTCACACCGGTTACTTCAAATATAGGCACTGAGAGCTGGCTGAGCTTTGTGGGTAATCAGGTTGGGTCTTGTCATTAGGGTGCTCGAGGTAGAGTTCGCAACGGTAATCACTTATCAACAGCTAACTAGACATAGCATCGCCGCTTCTGCGCATCCATGCGCCCGCGGCATACCGTACATCCTGTACATAAAAAAACCGCCCGAAGGCGGTTTTTCTATCTCTACAGAGGTATTACACGCTGTAGTAAAGCTCGAACTCAACCGGATGCGTGGTCATCGCGATGCGATCAACATCCGCCTGCTTCAGCTTGATGTAGGCATCGATCGTGTCGTTGTCGAACACACCGCCCGCGGTCAGGAACTCACGGTCAGCATCCAGCGCCGCCAAGGCTTCTTCCAAACTAGCGCACACAGTTGGGATCTCCGCCGCTTCTTCAGGCGGCAGGTCGTACAGATCCTTGTCCGCCGCATCGCCAGGATGAATCTTGTTCTTGATTCCGTCCAGCGCAGCCATCATCAGCGCAGTAAAGCACAGGTAGGGGTTAGCCGCCGGATCAGGGAAACGGAATTCAACCCGACGCGCCTTGGGATTAGTCACATAAGGAATGCGGATAGAGGCGGAACGGTTACGGGCCGAATAAGCCAGCATAACCGGTGCTTCGTAGCCAGGCACCAGGCGCTTGTAGGAGTTAGTAGCCGGGTTAGCGAAGGCATTAACCGCCTTGGCGTGCTTGATCACACCGCCGATCGCGTACAGCGCCATATCACTCAGGCCACCGTAAGAGTCACCCGAGAACAGGTTTTGACCATCTTTGGAGATAGACATGTGCACGTGCATACCCGAACCGTTATCGCCCACCAACGGCTTAGGCATAAAGGTAGCCGTCTTACCGTAGGAGTGCGCAACGTTATGGACGCAGTACTTCAGCACCTGCACTTCGTCGGCCTTCTTCACCAAAGTGTTGGCACCGACGCCGATTTCACACTGACCCGCCGTACCCACCTCATGGTGGTGTACTTCAATCTCCAGCCCCATCGAGGTCATCGCATCGCACATCGCGGCACGCAGATCATGCAGCGAATCAACCGGAGGCACGGGGAAATAACCACCCTTAACCACAGGACGGTGACCGATGTTGCCGCCCTCAAACACTTCATTAGACGACCAGGCCGCTTCCTCAGAAGAGATTTTGTAGCCCGCGCCGGAGATATCGTTATGCCATTTCACATCGTCAAAAACGAAGAACTCGGGCTCAGGCCCGAACAGCGCGCTATCACCGACCCCGGAAGAGGCGATATACGCTTCACAACGCGCAGCGATGGAACGCGGATCGCGCGAGTAACCCTGACCCGTGGTCGGCTCAACGATGTTACAACGCACGATCACGGTGGCATCTTCGGTGAACGGATCCAGCCGTGATGCGGAATCGTCCGGCAGCAGAATCATGTCGGATTCGTTAATCCCCTTCCAACCCGCAATGGAAGAACCATCGAACATCTTGCCTTCAACGAAAAAGTCGTCATTCACGTCGCTAGACGGGATGGTAACGTGCTGCTCTTTACCCTTAGTGTCGGTAAAACGCATATCGACCCAACGCGCTTCACTCTCTTGGATCAACTTCAGAGTATGTCCTGACATAGTGATGTCTCCGCTTTAACGTGCGCACAGTGACTGCGCGTCTGGATAATTCCGTAACCTGGTTCGGTCACAGCAAATTTTTGGCTGATACAGCCGGCTACGCTTATATTTTGCGACTCGACTTAGCGACCCAGCCTGGCCGTTAGGAAAGCAAGCACTATGCCAACGCTGGCATCGTCGCCAACCCCCGCACGGCGATAGACAGTCCGCACCCATCACCCCCAGCTACGCACCTGATTGGTGCAAAAACAACCCGTGCGTCGCCTTTTGGTGCAATACTTAACCCTGCAAGCATAGTGACTTCAAGGCTCAATTCAATAGGGCAGATAAATATTTACCCGCGCAGGCGGTTTTTTTTACCTCCTTATTGCCCGAGCTAAGGTATAATCCACGATTTTTCCCCACGGGCCACCCCTGGCCGGAGCATTTCTGTGATTGAAAATTTACGTAACATCGCCATTATCGCCCACGTCGACCATGGTAAAACCACCCTGGTAGACAAACTGCTGTCGCAATCCGGCACCCTGGAACGTCGCGATGAAGGCGCCGAACGGATCATGGATTCCAACGACCAGGAGCGCGAGCGCGGCATAACCATCCTCGCCAAAAACACCGCTATCACCTGGAACGATTATCACATCAACATCGTTGACACCCCCGGCCACGCCGACTTCGGTGGCGAAGTTGAACGGGTGATGTCGATGGTTGACTGCGTATTACTGCTGGTTGACGCCGTTGACGGCCCGATGCCACAAACCCGCTTCGTGACCCAGAAGGCATTTGCCCAGGGTCTTAAGCCGATCGTGGTGATCAACAAGATCGACCGTCCGGGCGCGCGCCCTGATTATGTCATGGACCAGGTCTTCGAGCTGTTTGACAACCTCGGCGCCACCGACGAGCAACTCGACTTCCCAGTGGTTTACGCCTCGGCCCTGAACGGCATCGCCGGCCTGGACCCCGCCGACATGGCCGAAGACATGACGCCGCTGTTCGAAGCGATCATCGAACATGTCCGACCACCGGTCATCGACGTCGACGGCCCGTTCCAGATGCAGATTTCAGCACTGGACTACAACAGCTACCTGGGGGTTATCGGTGTAGGCCGCGTGGCCCGCGGTACAATCAACACCAACGCCCAGGTCAAGGTTATCGACAGCGAAGGCAAGATCCGCTCCGGCAAGATCCTTAAGATCATGGGCTATATGGGTCTGGAGCGCGTCGACATTAACACCGCCGAAGCGGGCCACATTGTCTGCGTCACCGGTATCGACGGACTCGGCATCTCGGACACCCTGTGTCACCCCGAAACGGTTGAGGCCCTGCCCCCGCTCAGCGTCGACGAACCCACCGTGTCCATGACCTTCCAGGTCAACAATTCGCCGTTCGCGGGCCAGGACGGCAAGTTCGTCACCTCACGCAACATCATGGAGCGGCTCGATCGCGAGCTGATCCACAACGTCGCACTGCGCGTTGAACCGGGCGACTCCCCGGAGAAGTTCAAGGTCTCAGGTCGCGGCGAACTGCACCTGTCGGTACTGATCGAAACCATGCGCCGGGAGGGCTTCGAGCTGGGCGTCTCCCGCCCCGAAGTTATCCAGAAAGAGGTCGACGGCGAGATTCATGAACCTTATGAAGAGGTGATGATCGACGTCGAAGAGCAGCATCAAGGCTCCATCATCGAAGAGCTAGGCAAACGCAAAGGCGACATGACCAACATGGAAGTCGATGGCAAGGGCCGGATCCGCCTGACCTTCGTCATCCCCTCGCGCGGCATGATCGGCTTCCGCAGCCTGTTCCTGACCCTGACCTCCGGCACCGGCATCATGACCTCGATCTTCGACCATTACGGCCCGGTCAAAGAGGGTGATGTCACCTCGCGCACCAACGGCGTACTGGTGTCGATGGTATCCGGCAAGGCTCTGGCCTACTCTCTATGGATGTTACAGGCACGCGGCCGCCTATGCATCGATCCCAATATCGACGTCTACGAAGGCATGATTTTGGGTATTCACAGCCGCTCCAACGACCTGGCGGTTAACCCGATCAAAGGCAAGCAACTGACCAACGTCCGCGCCTCCGGCACCGACGAAAACATCCAGATGACGCCACCGGTCAAGTTCACCCTTGAGCAGGCGCTGGACTTTATCGAAGACGACGAGCTGGTCGAGGTAACCCCCACCTTTATCCGTCTGCGCAAGAAGTTTCTGAAAGAGCACGAACGCAAGCGTGCCGCACGTGGCGGCTGAGCACTAAATAAGTGATAATAAAACCCCGCCTCGCGGGGTTTTTTTATGCCCGACTAAACACCACAGGAGCGAACCGGCGCACCCGAATACGCCGCCCGACCGAATTCGACCTTGAGACATCACCGACCAGGATGGTTGCCAGAGCCCATGACGCATCGATTAAACTACGCCCTCACACTGCTACTGACCCTGTTTCTTGCAGGCTGTAGCCTAACTCCCAGCGACACCATGGCCCGCAAAGCGCAGTATTGGCCAGAACCCCCGACCCTGCCCAGATTTGTGCATGAATTCACTTTACGCAACAGCCTGGACATCCATCAGCCCTCCGAAGAGGAGAAGATGCAGTCATTTATCCGCGGCACCGACAAAGAAGGGGTTCGGCTCGGCAAACCCTTTGCCCTGGTCGCCCGCCAAGGACGCATCTATATCACCGATACCGCCATTAACCAGGTTCATGTGTTTGATATCCCCAGAAGCCGCTATTTCAGAATGGGGTATCGATTCGAGGGCAAGCTAGGAGACCCCAAAGGGATCGCCCTAGATCAGCAGGGATTCATTTATGTGGTCGACGGCAGAGCCAAGCGGGTCGTCGTTTATGACGCTATGGGGCTGTTCAGCAAAGAGATCAACTTAGGCGATGACGTCACCAGGCCGACCGGCATCGCCGTCACCGCCGATGGCAGCGCCCTGTATGTAGTCGATACCGGCGGCATTGACAGCCAGGAGCACCGGGTCATCCGCTACGCCGCCGACGGCACCCGGGAGTCGATCATCGGCACCCGGGGTAGCGCTGACGGCGAGTTCAACCTGCCCGTGGATGCTGCTCTGGGGATCGACGGCCTGCTGTATGTACTCGATGCTGGCAACTTTCGGGTCCAGGTCTTCGATCAGGGGCAATTCGTCCACAGCTGGGGCAGTGCCGGCAGCGGACCGGGACAACTGGCTCGACCGCGCTCCATCAGCACCGATGCCGCGGGCAATATCTATGTCAGCGACACCCAGTTCACCAATGTGCAGCTATTCAACCCGCAAGGCCAGCTGCTGCTCGCCATCGGCAAACGCGGCTTCACCGACGCCGATGGCGAGCTAACACTGGTGGCAGGCATTACCGTGGATGAAACCGGACGCCTCTTTATCATCGACCAAAAAAACAGAAAAATAGAGGTCTACCGACCGATCAGCGCACCGGAGGGCGCGCAAATCCTGGAACAGCATGCCAGCGAGAAAGCCGCCCGGATCAAAAAATATAAAAACCGCTAACGACCGATAACCCAAAACCCAGGGCCAGCCCTCACCAGGCGCGGCCCGCCGCACCCCGCTACACAGTCCCTCAAGAGACAGCCTGACTAGCCATGATCTCCCGCCATCACAGCGTCAAGCCATGGGCTTACGCGCATACGAGAATAGATCGGCGGCATCAGCGCGGATGCCTTGCAGGTAATCCGATCCGTATTTCCGGGTCGGAATTTATTCCGACAAGAGCACGGCATGCGCCGACCTCCCGACCCCAGACAGCAAAAATCCCTGACTGCTTCCAATCAGGGATTAAAATAGCCGCCGGGGGGGAAGGCCTCCCACACACAGAGACCAACAACCAGCAACTAAAAACCAAGACCGACAAAAAGCGACATACACCCCTCTCTGACGTCAGGCTAAGCAGCAAACAGGCCGCCTAACGGAGCCTGCTATTTGTTATGGCAGGACTGACAAACCGCACTGCCATCGTTGGACATCCGCAGGAAGGTCGGATTAAACGTCCCGCCGGGGGTCGGCGCTACGCCATGCGGGTCATGGCAGGACGCGCACTCCACCTCGGGGCCATCGCCGGTATCGTAGAAACGAATCTCGTCGCTATCGGCACGGCCATCGCTGTCGGTATCATAAAATTGCATCGCGCCATTGGCACTGGTGGCTGTCGGGCCGTTAAAATCATCACCGACACGCCCCACCGGCAAGTTGATGCCGATCGGGTGATCGTTGGTCATATCGGTGCCGAGCGCCGCGATGGTGAAATCGGGTATGGTAC
>SDWN01000734.1 GCA_004195305.1 Neptunomonas sp.
GATCTTATGGCGCAGCAGTCGTTGCAGCAGCAGCAGGAGCTGGAACAAGCACCGCAGGAAGGCTTTGAGCAGTTCTTGGCGGATTATTTTTCCCACTGAGCGGAGTGCTCAGCGAGTAGGGGTAGTTATTAATCCGGCGGGTTAATAGGGTGACGCATGCAGGCGTCACCCCTGCCCGGCCGCTACGTGCCTTATCAACCCCAGTCAGTTCGTGTACTTACGCCCGGTGTTTGAGATTAATCGCCGCCAGACTGCTAGTTTTGAATCACGAAGCTGGTGAACAGCAGGTCGCCAAGCATAGAAAACCCCTCTTCACCGTATTCGCTGACCATGATCTGGCGGATGCTTTCCATCGCCTCCAGGCGCAATTTTTCCCGTCCGGCGGGACTGGATACCGTTTCTTCCGTTTGCCGGCTAAAGAGCATCACCAGATTGTTGCGGATATGGGCCTGGTTGTGTTTGATCTTTGCCTCAGCGTCACTGCTTTCGACCCGTATCGAGACTTCCGCCTTTAAATACTTCAGTGGGCCTACGCCGCCGTAATTGGTGATAAAGGGTGGCTGCAGGTCGATGTATTGAACATAGCCACTCTCTGCTTCGGCTCTGAGCAGGGACAGCGGCAGGAATAGGGTTAACAGGATGAGCAGGGATCGCTTGGTGGGCATGAGGCATTCTCTGAGCTGGGGGTTGGCGGTCGTATGGGTGTGGCGAGCAGCTAGCGTCAGGGCAGTATATAACGCTGTCGGTGGTTTGTGCAGCGCTCTAGAATTTAGTTGTCATAAGGCGTGCGGTGACAGTTGATATGGCGCGCGGCTTGGCGCTAGTATGGGCGCTATGGTGTTTCATCTGGGATGCCAGATCTCTTAACTTGCCCTGCAGGGGCGCAAAGGTAGGACGTGACGATGCTAGAACAATGTCTTAGTGCAAAGGAACGCTGGGGCGGGGTCAGTGATCTGATCGACCGCTGGTTACAGGAACGCCAAGATCTGCTCAGCTTGTTTGTGGCCCTGCCACAGCAGCAGCTGGGGGCTGAGTTGGAGGGTATTCTGCATAGTTTCAGTCAGATCATGGTCGATTATGCCTCATCCTGGCATTTTGGTGTCTATGAACACCTGTTGGCTGAGGCGGACGAATTCAATGACGGCGGCTTGAACCTGGCCCGCGAGCTTGAACCGAAGATCCGTGCCACTACCGATGCGGTGCTGACGTTTAATGATAGCTATTGTGAGTTAACAAACCTCTGTGTTCAGGATGTAGCCCATCTGAGCCGGGATCTGTCAAGCCTGGGGGAGCGGCTTGCTGAGCGCTTCGAGTTGGAAGATCTTCTGATTGAAAGGCTGCACAATGCGCATAAGGATCGGGTTTAGCGCGTAGTGCGGCGGCCTGGCTATCAACGGTTAGATTCACAGCGCTCTGGCCATCAACGCTTGCGCCACCCGCTTACAGCCCTATTGCTGGCGCTGACCCTGCTGACGGGGTGTAGTTACGGTGATAAGCCTGCTAAACAAGTCGAAGTTGCCGTACAGGGGCTTTATAGTGGCGCTGTTTCGGCGGATGGTCGTTATGGCGTGGTCGGCTCTATCCAGCACGGCGGTAGTCTCTGGGGCTTGCGGTCAGGCGAACGGCAGTTTAACTGGAACCACCGCAAAGATGGGTTCAGTGACTTAGTTGCCGCAGCGTTTTCACCCGAAGGCGACTATGCCATTACGGCGGGTCAGCAGGATATGGTGTTGTGGCGGGTTGCCGATGGTCAGTCTGTTGGGTTCTGGAATGCTCCGGCGGGGATCCTGGACGTGGCCTTGTCCCCGGGCGGCGATTTAGCGTTACTGGGGCTGGAGAATAATACCGCGCTCTATTTTGATATTAAAAATGGGGGGCTCAAACACACCTTGAGACATCAGGGGCGCGTGCGCTCAGTCGATGTCAGTGATGATGGCGATTGGGCGCTAACCGGATCGGATGATAATCGGGCCCGGTTGTGGGATCTGATCACCGGTGAGCTGGTGCATAGCGTCGAGCACGGTAATGGCGTTAATAGCGTAGCCCTGTCTCCCAATGGTCAGTTTGCTTTCAGCGCGGGTCAGCTTGATAAAGCGCTGATCTGGCGTACCGGTAGTGGCCAGGTTTACCAGACGCTAACCACCGACGAGAGCTGGGTCCCGCAGCGGATCAGTTATACCTCGGCGAGGTTTTCCAGCAACTCGGACCAGCTCTTGACGGGGACCAGCTCGGGATTAGTGCAGTTGTGGAATGTGGGTGATGGCACTGAGCTCAGGCGCTGGCAGATGCATAAGCGGGAGCAGTTTCGTCCGACCAGTGCTTCCCTGTACGGGCTGGGGTTTGCAAGTGGGGTCTATTACGCCATCGCATCTAATGGCTTTGTTAATCAGCTTAAGTAACGGACGTGTGCTTACCAATAAGCCTGTGCTTACGAATGAAAACGGAGGCTTAATGCCTCCGTTTTTATTGCGGAATGTTTGGTGTGCGGGCGCTTACTTCTGGGGGTTGATATCCAGCAGTTCTACTTCAAACACCAGGGCTGAATTTGGCCCGATCACCTGACCCATGCCGTTAGGCCCATAAGCTAGCGCAGAAGGGATGTACAGCTCGGCTTTGCCGCCTTTGCTGATCAGTTGCAGTCCCTCGGTCCAGCCTGGAATGACGCCGTTAAGTGGGAAGGTCGCGGGTCCGCCATGCTTGTACGAACTGTCGAATTCGGTACCGTCGATGAGGGTGCCGCGATAATGAACCTGTACGGTATCTGCGGCCGTGGGCAGGGTGCCATCACCCTTACTGATTATTTTGTATTGAAGTCCGCTGGCGGTGGTGGTGATACCCTCTTTTTTGGCATTGGCGGCCAGGAATGCTTCGCCAGCGCTCTGGTTGTTTTTACCCTGCTCGGCGGCCTGCTCCTGCTGGCGCTGCTGAAACAGTGCCTGGGCCTCTTGCATGGTCTGCTGTAGCGCTTCATCGCTTAAGCTGCGGCCGGTTTTGATCGCGGATTCTTTTAGGCCGAGCAGGAACATCTCTTGGTTTAAGGTATAGCCAAGACCCTCCATTCGGGCCGCTACATCCAGCCCCATGATGTAGCTTATTTTTTGCTCTGGAGACTGAGGCTCTTCGGCATGAGCAAAGGGTAGCGCCAGGAATGCGGCTGCCAGGGCCCCGGCCAGTACGTGTTTCTTCATTGTTAATCCTTTTGTGGGTGGCTCTGTTTGGTGTTGCCTGTGGTCCTTTGAGAGTCAGTATAGCGTGAAAGTTCCGTTGATAATCAGCCGTTGGCCGCATTGAATGGGGCGCTTGCTATGGTACACTCCGCGCCATGATAGAACTCATCCAATTAAGCCTGCAGCGGGGTAAGAATCAACTGCTGCAACAGGTCGATCTGCGTCTGCATGTCGGTTACAAAGTCGGCCTGATCGGGGCCAATGGCAGCGGCAAGTCGAGCCTGTTCAAAATGCTGCTGGGCGAGCTGGAGGCGGATGCCGGTGACTTGCGGTTGCCTGCTCAGTGGCGTATCGCGCATATGGCTCAGGAGTCGCATACGCTGGACCGGGCTGCGGTTGAGTATGTGCTTGATGGCGATAGCGAGCTGCGCCAGGTTCAGCAGGAGCTTGCGCTCGCGGAGCAGCAGGTCGATTCGCTACACGTAGGTGAGTTGCATGCCAAGCTTGCGGCAATCAACGGCTACAGTGCGGATGCCCGGGCGCGGCAGTTGCTCAGTGGTCTGGGTTTTCACGAGTCGGAAATGGATCGTCAGGTGGCGGAGTTTTCCGGAGGATGGCGGATCCGCTTAAATCTGGCCCAGGCGCTGATGAGTCGCTCAGATCTGCTGCTGTTAGACGAGCCGACCAATCACTTGGATCTGGACGCTACTCTGTGGCTGGAGCAGTGGCTCAAAACCCTCGAAGGTACTCTGATTCTGATCTCCCATGACCGTGATTTCCTCGATCGGGTGGTGGGTCATATCGTCCATCTTGATAAGGCTAAATTGACCCTTTATAAGGGTAATTATTCGGCCTTTGAAACACTCCGGGCTGAGAAGCTGTCGCATCAAAAAGCGGCCTTTGAGAAACAGCAGCAGCGGATTGGTGAGATTGAGAGTTTCGTGCGTCGGTTTAAGGCCCAGGCGACCAAGGCCAAACAAGCGCAGAGTCGGATCAAAGAGCTGGAGCGGATGGAGCGGATTGCGCCGGCACATGTAGATTCGCCGTTTAGTTTCAGTTTTCAATGCACTCATAAGATGTCCAGTCCTTTGCTGGTGCTGGATAAGGCGGAGCTGGGCTACGCCGGAAAATCGATTATCAAGGAGTGCACTCTGCAGCTGTTGCCGGAGATGCGCATCGGCCTGCTGGGTGCCAACGGAGCGGGTAAGTCGACCGTAATCAAATCCTTGATGGCCGATATCGAGCTGCTGGCAGGTGAGCGCCGAGCCGGTGAAAACCTGCGGATTGGCTACTTTGCTCAGCATCAGCTCGAGGCGCTCGACCTCGATGCGTCACCGTTATTGCATCTGCAGCGGCAGGCACCGGATGCCAGCGAGCAGCGCATCCGTGACTATCTTGGAGGGTTTGGTTTTCGAGGGGATGATTGCCTGGATCCGGTTAAGCTGTTCTCCGGCGGAGAGAAGGCTCGATTGGCCTTGGCGCTGATCGCCTGGCAAGAGCCCAATCTGTTATTGATGGATGAGCCTACCAACCACCTCGACCTTGAGGTACGTCATGCGTTGACGTTGGCGTTGCAGTCGTTCCCCGGGGCGCTGATTCTGGTTTCGCATGACCGTCATCTGTTGCGTAACTGTGTTGATGAGTTTCTGTTGGTCAGTGATGGCCAGGTGACCCCGTTTGAGGGTGACCTGAACGATTATGGACGCTGGCTGACTGAGGCGGCGGCTAATCGAATTGTGGTTGAGTCTGATAACTCGGAACCGGTCGGTGGTGAGTCGTCTCAGGATCGCAAAGAGCGCAAGCGCCTGGAGGCGGCAAGGCGGAAGCAGTTGGCACCGCTGCGCAAGCGGGTTGAAAAACTTGAACTGCAGATGGAATCCCAGGAGGCCGAGATTAACCAGCTCAATGATCAGTTGGCGGACCCTGTGCTCTATGAGGATGGTAATAAGCTTCAGCTGAAGCAGTTGCTGCAGCAGCAGGCGCAGTTGCAGCAACTCAGTGGTGACACCGAGCAGCAGTGGGTGGCCAGTGCAGAGGAGTTGGAGTCGTTGACTGAGCAGGTCGACAGTGATTCTTAACCGGGCACGTCGGTCAGCCTCCTAGTCTGTCGGCCCTTCGTTCACTTTAGCTCACCGGGCCTAGCCGCACCCGCTTGCAGTGGTCGCTTGGGCAGCGGTGGCGCACTCATCCGCTTAGCTGGCCTTCAGGAAGCTCTCCAGCTCTTGCATCTCGTCGGTCTTGGTTTGGATCAGAGTAAAGGCGTCCTGCACGGTTTGGGGTTCTAAGCCGAGCTGCTGGTAGAGTGTGTAAGGAATGGTGCCCTTAGGCCCATCGCCAACCCCGTTAGTGCGCATCACACGCAGCGTCAGATCGATCAGATGGGCGTAGTTGTTATGTTCTTCCTGATAGTTCGGGGCATTTTGAAACCGGATCCCTGTGCTTACTTCGTCGGGAAGATTCCAGGTCTGTGCGAGCCAGGCGCCGATCTGCTCTCGGGTCACGTTAAGAATCTGTTTTTCAACATGCTCGTGGTGCAGGTGTGAATTGGCTTCGATATAGCGCGATACCAACGAGAAGTGGGGCGGAAAGACATGGGCCAGAATCAGATAGCCGAAGTTGTGAAGCAATCCGGTTAAATACACCAGTCCGGGACGAGGCCGTAGTTCAGCGGGCATCTGCTTGGCTAGTTTTTCGGCAAGGGTGGCGCAGAATATAGCTTGCAGCCAGTATGGGGTGCTGCCGCGTGGTGTGTCGGTGGGGGATCGAATTGACCCCGCCGGGGGCCGCGTAGTAGGGTGATGCCGCCCAGCTCATCACCTGTGCCGACAGGCTTGGATCCATCAGAACGATCGGCACCAGATCATCGATACCTGCGTTTGGATTGGCGCGTAGCTCGATAATCTTCAGGGCCGTGGGTGGCAGCGTCGGCAGTCCCAGGGTGTCTTCGAGGCGTTGCTTGATTCTTAGGGTGGTGAATTTCTCCACCGCCCGGGTGATCACGGTCACGTCGCTGCCACGAACCTGTTTGGCTTCGATGGCATCGGTGCCGATGCTGAGTTTGCACTGTTGCAGGTGGTCGGTAAGCATCGCTGCATTGAGCGTGAGAATGCGTCCGCTGTTGGGCTCTATTACATCAAACTGGTCTGTCAGTGAGCACTCCGAGTCTGTCAGTACCGGTAGTGCCAGCAGTTGTTCAATCCCTTTGCTGTTATCCAGTGCCGATTGACTGAAAAAGGCTGCCGCATCATGCTCGGATAGTGGCTGCAGTTGTCTGTGGGTGAGTTTCCAGATACTGACCAGGTTAAGCAGTTCGTTATAGGGAAGAATGACTAGAGCGCGTCCCTGATTGTCACTGAGCATAACGATTCGAAGCGATGGTTTGCTCATATTTAAATCCCTAAAATTTTTGTCACGGTTGGGCTCATCCTAGTAGTAGCCTGAAGAGCCCGTCAAGTGATCGGTGCTGGGTTCGCCACAAAAAATATCATTATCGCGCTGCTGCATCAGCTGGGCTTAACGCCGCTAGGTGCTCTGTGGGTTACTCTCAAGCAGTGACCAAAACACCGTCCATCTCTACAGCTGCGTCTTTGGGGAGTTGAGCAACACCGATAGCGGCGCGGGCCGGGTAGGGCTGCTGGAAGTAGCGGGCCATGATCTCGTTGACGGTGGCAAAGTGGCTCAGATCGGTCAGGTAGATGTTCAGTTTAACGATCTGTTGCAGTGAACCGCCTGCGGCCTCGCAGACGGCGCTGAGGTTTTCGAATACCTGGACTACCTGGGCAGAAAAGTCACCCTCGACCAGCGTCATGGTGGCCGGAACCAGCGGGATTTGGCCTGATAAATAGACCGTGCTGCCCACTTTTACAGCTTGGGAATAGGTGCCGATCGCTTGCGGTGCGTTGTCGGACTGAATAATTGCTCGGTTGCTCATACACATCTCGGTTGGTTGGAAAGTTGGGGGTTTGCTCAGCAGCGGAGGATCCGCGAAACCGATTTTATACCTCGGACTCGCTTGATGATCCGGGCCAGGTGGATTCGATCGCGTACCTGAAGATCCAGGTGCACGGTGCTGATACGGGCTTCTTTCTCATCGATATCGATGCGTTGGATGTTGCCGCCAGCCTCTGAGATTTTGGTGGCTAAGGTCGCGATGATGCCGCGCTGTGCAACCAGTTCAATCTTGAGCGCGACGCTGAAATCTTCGTCAAGGTGCTTATCCCAAGTGAGGTGGAAGCACTTTTTAGGATCGTCGCGGAAGTCATGAGTATTACGGCAGTCATCACGATGGACGACGATGCCGCGACCGCTGCTGATATGCCCAAGGATGTGATCGCCTGGGATCGGGTGGCAGCAACGTGCGTAGGAGAGTACAAGTCCCTCTCTGCCGCTGATCGATAGACTGTATTCCTGGTTGGTGCCGGCTTGCTCGGGGTTATCATCAGGCTGCAGTCGCTGCGCGACCAGGTAAGCCATTCGGTGACCCAGGCCGATCTCCATCAAGAGTTCATCCAGCGTGTTTAAATTTGACTCTTGCAGATAGTGCGTAAGCTGAAGCGGTTGGATCTCTTCAATCGAGCTACCCAGCCCTGCCAGAAACTGATTCAGCATACGCCGTCCAAGACTGACCGATTCCTCGTGCTGCTTGTGTTTGAGAAAATGACGAATATTGGAGCGCGCCTTGCTGGTGACGACAAAGTTAAGCCAGGCCATGTTGGGCTGGGCGCTGGGGGTGGTGATGATCTCGACCGTCTGGCCGCTTTCGAGCGGCGTGCCTAGCGGGGCCAGGCGGCGATTGATTCGGCATGAAACGCAGCTGTTGCCAATATCGGTATGCACCGCGTAAGCGAAATCGATAGGTGTCGCGCCCTTGGGGAGTTCGAAAATACGCCCCTTGGGGGTGAAAATATACACTTCGTCGGGGAATAGGTCGATCTTCACGCTCTCGATAAAATCGATCGAGCTGTCGGTCTTTTTTTGCATCTCTATCAGCCCCTGAACCCACTGGCGGGCCCGGTTGTAGCTGTGTTCGATGCGCTTGCTGCCCTCTTTAGAGCCCTTGTAGCTGCTGTGAGAGGCGATTCCCTGGTTGGCTATTCCGTCCATCTCTTCGGTGCGGATCTGAATCTCGATGGAGATGTCTCTGGCGCCGAACAGGTCGGTGTGTAGCGACTGGTAGCCGTTAGCTTTGGGGATGGCGATGTAGTCTTTAAAGCGCCCGGGGACAGGTTTGTACTGGTTGTGCACGGCGCCCAGAATGCGATAGCAGGTATCGATCTTGTCGGTGACGATGCGGAAGGCAAAGACGTCCATGATCTCGTTGAACGATTTCCGCTGCGCGACCATCTTGCGGTAGATGCTGTAGAGGTGTTTCTGCCTGCCGCTGATCGTGAACGAGAATCCCTGTTGGTGCAGGAGTTCGGTGATGGTCTTTTCAATCCGTTCCAGCATATCTTTACGGTTGCCGCGGGCATTGGCCACGGCCTTGCCGATCATCTTATAGCGCATCGGATAATAAGCGCGGAAAGCCAGATCCTCGAGTTCGATATGGATGTCGTGCATCCCCAGGCGGCTGGCTATAGGGGCGTAGATGTCGAGTGTTTCACGCGCGATGCGGCGCTGCTTTGCCGGAGGCATGACCCCGAGGGTGCGCATGTTGTGCAGGCGGTCGCCGAGTTTGACCAGAATGACCCGGATATCCTCAGCCATCGCCATCATCATCTTTTGAAAGTTTTCGGCCTGGGCTTCGGCTTTGGTCTCGAAGTTCAGATGCGTCAGTTTGCTGACGCCATCGACGATGCCCGTAACGGCGTCACCGAATTGGCTGTGCAGTCCCTCGGTGCTGACGTGCGTATCTTCGATAACATCGTGTAGCATCGCTGCCATCAGACTTTGGTGATCCATGTTCATTTCAGACAGGATCGAGGCAACGGCTAAAGGGTGGGTGACATAGGGCTCGCCGCTCTTGCGGCGCTGGCCATCGTGGGCTTGTTCGGCATAATAGTAGGCGCGCCGAACTTGGGCGATCTGTTCGGGGTCCAGGTAGCTACTAAGTCGTTGTGATAGCAGTTGGATTGTAGGCATAGGCAGACTATACCAGTATCAAGACCGAATGCTCGAAAATTGCACTCCCCCTGCTGCTGCAGAGGGAAATTTTAATAGAATCAGCTTTCAACGACAACGGCGGGTGCGTCTGCGAGCAGGTCTTCGACGCTGACAGGACGCTCTTCGAGAATGCTGGCATCGATCAAGCCCGCCGCGATTTCACGCAGGGCGACGACGGTGCATTTATCGTTTTCCCAAGGCACCAGGGGGTCTTTGCCGCCGGTGGCCAGCTGCCGGGCACGTTTGGATGAAACCATGATTAGTTCGAAACGGTTTTCAACATGTTCTAGG
This sequence comes from Neptunomonas sp., assembly GCA_004195305.1. GTDB lineage: Bacteria > Pseudomonadota > Gammaproteobacteria > Pseudomonadales > Balneatricaceae > Motiliproteus. The sequence goes on from SDWN01000734.1 coordinate 9,561, forward strand.
CAATCTTCAACAGTTACGCGGGCCATCTTTTACCTCAGGGGTTGATCTACGGGTTCCGAAAATAGCCGTGCAGTGTACAGAAACCGGGGGGCTATTGGCAAGTTATCGTTGCCTGATTGGCGTTTTACTCGAGCGGTTCGATTTACGCCAGTAATCGTTCGATCAACTGTCGATGCTGGAGTCGCTGGCGTTCGATCTGTTGGCGTTTGGCGACAAAGATCGCCTGGAGCTCTAGTAGGGCCTGGTCGAACCCATCATTGATCACTAAATAATTGAACTGGTGATAGTGCGACATCTCATTGACGGCTTCGGCCATGCGCTGGTCGATGATGGCCGCAGAGTCCTGGCCCCGATTATTGAGCCGTTGTTGTAGCGCTTCCCGAGAGGGTGGCAGAATAAAGATCGAGACAGATTCGGGCATCAGTGTGCGAACCTGTTGGGCCCCCTGCCAGTCGATCTCCAGGATCACATCCTTGCCCCCGGCCAGGGTGGCTTCAACCCAGCTGCGCGAGGTGCCGTAGAGATTGGTGAACACTTGGGCGTGTTCGAGAAAGTCGCTGTCGGCGATCATGCGTTCGAATGTGCCGTGATTGGTAAAGTGATAATCCATGCCCTCCACTTCGCCCGGGCGCGAAGCGCGGGTGGTGTGGGATACCGAGACGCAGGCAAGAGGGTCCTGGCCGATCAGTGCCTTGACCAGGCTGGTTTTTCCGGCTCCGGAGGGGGCCGATATGATATAGAGCGTGCCTTTAGTCATGAGATTTCCGATTGTTCTGGATACTTTTTACGGGTGTTTAAGTGTTATCCCGTGATTGTACTGTAAAGCGTGTCCGCAGTAATGTATTGGCTGCAGATAGCGGTGCGTTGAACGCTAAGCCATGGCGTTGATGCTGCCGTACGATTTGGCGGCCTTGGTCAGCCTGTCACTGCCTAAGAACATGATAGGAATGAATAATTATTCCCTTTAATCCGCAGGAGCTTGAGCTAGAATCGCCGCCCCTAAGGCATAAGCCGAACTACCCGTTCGCTGCGTTTATATACAGAGATCGTTGAGTATGGAGATGAGTATCGGCTACGAGCTACTGGCCCTGTTGTTTGTTGTAGGGCTGTTAGCCGGGTTTATCGACGCCATCGCGGGCGGGGGCGGGCTGATTGCGCTGCCCGCGCTGCTATTTGTTGGTCTTTCTCCTGCCCAGGCGTTGGCGACTAATAAGTTGCAGGGCACCTTTGGTACCTTTTCCGCCAGTCTGTATTTTATCCGCAGGGGGTTGGTCGATCTGCGCAGTATCGGCACGATGGTGCTTTGTACCTTTATCGGTGCGGCCCTCGGGACGCTGCTGGTGCAGCAGATCGATCCCGGATTTTTGACCGCCGTTATTCCTGCGTTGCTGATCCTGATTGCGCTCTACTTCTGGTTTTCGCCCCAGGTTGGCGAGGAGGATGTGCAGCAGCGGCTTGGCCCGCTGAACTTTGCGCTGAGCGTTGGTTTTGGTGTCGGTTTTTATGACGGCTTTTTTGGCCCGGGCACCGGCTCGTTTTTTGCAATCGCCTTTGTCGGTCTGCTGGGCTTTGGGCTTACCAAGGCCACCGCGCATACCAAAGTACTCAATCTCACCAGTAATATCGCTTCGCTGCTGTTTTTTATTCTCGGCGGCCAAGTGGTCTGGAGTCTGGGGTTGGTGATGGCGGTGGGGCAGCTTATCGG
>SDWN01000742.1 GCA_004195305.1 Neptunomonas sp.
CCCTTGGGGATTTTGGTGGCGCTTTATAAGCAGCCGATCACCGAGACGTCGATGGCTGAGAGCTTGTTGCGGATTTTTTCGGTCCGGGCCGCCGCTGAGCTGGAGCGCCTGGCTGCTAATAAACAGTTGAATGTGTTATCCCAGGCGGTTGAGCAGAGCCCCTCTAGCGTGGTGATAACCGGGGCTGATGGGCTTATCCAGTACGTCAATCCCGCGTTTACCGCACTCATGGGATACAGTCTTGAGGAGATGGTCGGCCAGAATCCCCGTGTGGTTAAAGGGGGGGATACACCGTTGGCAACGTTTCAGGCGCTTTGGCAGACGATCAGTTCCGGCCATGTTTGGCGCGGTGAGCTGGAGAACAGGACCAAAGGTGGTGATCGAGTCTATGAATCATTAGTGATTGCTCCGATCAAAGATGCCGACAATAACATCAGCAATTACGTCGCGATCAAGGAAGATATATCGTCGTTAAAGGCGTCTGAGCAGCAGTTGCGCCGGACCAGTCGGATGCATCGGGTGTTGTTAGAGTGTAATCAGGCGCTGGTGCGTTCGACCGACGAACTACAGCAGCTGCAGCGGATCTGCGACATCCTGGTTGAGCATGCTGGATATAGTTTCGCCTGGGTGGGTACGGCGTCCTGCGCTGCAGCACGCCTGGTTACGCCGCAGGTGCATGCCGGACAGGCCGGCAGTTACCTGGATGATATCGATGCAAGTCTAAGGGGGGAGCGTATCTCGGGAGACTGTATTCGTCAAAATAGAGCACAGATATTCCATCGGACCGATTCCCAGTCCACTCCGCTGAGTCATCTGCCAGAAGGGACTCAGAGCGTCATCGCACTGCCGATGGTCAGCCCAGGGCATAAAGTCCATTCGGTCTTATGGCTCCATTCCAATCAGCCCGATGCATTTGACGCACTCGAATGTGGGTTGCTCAATGAGCTGGCCGAAGATATCACCTTTGGTCTGGTCGCGCATCGTACCCGGTTGGCGTTGCATGATAGCGAGGCCAAATTTCGGGTCTTGGCCGAGGCCTCTATGGTCGGGATCTATATGATCCGGGATGGAAAATTCATCTACGCCAACCCCTATTTGGCGAAAATTTTTGGCTACTCCGTCGAGGCGTTGGTGGGTAGGGGCTCTGTCAGCGCCCTGGTCGCTCCGGAGTGCCGGGAGCGGGTGGCCGAAAACCTAAGGCTGCGCTTTGAGGGCAGTATCTCGAGTCTGGGTTATGAGTTTACCGGGTTGCATGCCGAGGGTTCCAGAATTCAGCTAGAGGTGTTTGGCAGCGTTGCTGAATTTGAGGGCAAGCCCTGTATTGTAGGTACGTTGATCGATATAACCGATCGTTTGGTATTAGAGCAACAGTTGCAGTTGATGATGCGGGCGATTGAATCGGCCAACAACGGCATCGCCATCTCCGATTTGGGCCTGGAGGATAATCCCTTCGTGTATGTGAATCCTGCTTTCGAGCGGATCACCGGTTATTGCAGCCAGGATGCAGTCGGCCAGAACGGCCGGTTTTTATTGGGGCAAGATCGGCAACAGCCGGAGTTGGAGAAGTTAAGGCGGGCACTGCATGAGCACAGTAGCGCCACAGTCGAGTTGCGTAATTACCACCGTAGCGGCAGCATGTTTTGGAATGATCTGTCGGTGGCGCCGGTGCGTGACGAACAGGGTAAAGCTACGCATTATATAAGTATTTTCAATGATATAACTGAGAGCAAAAATTACCAGCAACAGTTGGAGAAACTCTCTAATTATGATGCCCTGACCGGGTTGGCAAATAAGAACCTGCTGCGGGATCGGCTACAGCAGTCGTTGATTCACTCAGATCGTGGTGGCCGGCTCACGGCGTTGGTGATGCTGGATCTGGATCGTTTTAAGATGCTCAACCAGAGTCTTGGCGTTAGCGCTACCGACGAGGTGCTGCGAACGGTGGCCGCGCGTATTAGTCAGGAGGTGCGCCAGGGGGATACAGTGGCGCGGCTGGGTGCGGATGATTTTGCTATCGTGCTCCATGACTTGCGAGAGGTGGAGGATGTTGCGCCAATTATTCAGCAGTTGATGAAGGCTGTTTCAGCCCCTCTGGATAGGGGCTCTGAGAGGCTGTCACTGACCTGCTCCATCGGTATTGCGGTCTATCCTGAGGATGGGGGCGGTGCCAGTGAACTGTTGCGCAACGCAGAAGCGGCGCTGTACAAAGCGATGGAGCTGCGCAATAGCTTTCGTTTCTATACACCCCAGCTCAACGAGCGTGCTCAGGATCAGCTCGCCCTGGAGCTAGAGCTTCGCAATGCGGTCGAGCGCAATGAATTTGTGCTGTATTACCAGGCCAAGGTCGATCTGCTGAGTGGTGATATCACCGGCTCAGAGGCGCTCATTCGTTGGATTCATCCCGAACGCGGGCTGGTGCCACCCAATGACTTTATTCCGGCTGCAGAAGATACCGGTCTGATTATTCAGATTGGTGCCTGGGCGATGCAGCAAGCGTGCCTGACAACCCGTGAAATCAATGACCGCTGCGGCACCGCGCTGAGAATTGCGGTTAATCTGTCGGCTAAGCAGTTTAACGATGAGCAGTTAGCGCAGATGATCAAGCTGGGACTCAAAAATGCGGGCCTGGCTCCAGAGTTGCTGGAATGCGAACTGACCGAGTCGATGCTTATGACTGATCCGGAGCAAGCCCTGGCCGTTATCAGAGACTTGAAACAGCTGGGTATCCGGGTGGCCTTAGACGACTTTGGGACCGGCTACTCCTCGCTCTCTTATTTGAAACAGTTCCCGATCGACACCCTTAAAATCGACCGCTCCTTCGTCAAGGATATTCCCGGCGATAAGCAGGATATGGCGATCTCGCGCGCTATCATCGCCTTGGCGGAAACGTTGGAGCTGTATGTGGTGGCTGAAGGGGTGGAAACGCTTGAACAACGCCAGTTTTTGGAGAATGAACGCTGTAATTCGATGCAGGGCTTTCTGTTCAGCCGGCCGATTCAGGCCGAAGCGTTCGAGGCGCTGGTGGTTTCGCACCGGCAGCGCCTCGAGGAATAATCAGCAGCTCCACGAGGTGCTGAGTTAGGGGGCAGGAGCCGAGCTCGGCTAGGCTCTATTGCGTTAGTGTTGAATCCCCACTTGCCCGCCTATCTGAATAGCGGCTGCGCCAGTAGCGGCCACTGGTCATCCCATCCTTGGGTGGGAGGCTGTTTGAACTCACTGCGAACAAACTGCCGAATTCGCCCTTCGGCGCAGGCCATCAGCAGGTTAGCGCTGACAGTCGGCGATGCCTGGGTACGCAGCCCCTCTTTTAGTTCCGCCTCGCGCAGGATCTGCTTGAGTTGTAGCTCTAGTCGATTGAACAGTTGACTCACCTGCTGTCGCAGCCGTTCGGTCTCGCCCGAAAGGGCTTCGCCGGTCATGATCCGCGCCATGCCCGGATTGCGTTCGACAAATGCCAGCAGCAGGGTCAGGATCTGCTCGCACTGCTTGAGGCTGTTGCCATCGCTCTGGGTGATCATCTTCACCCGCGAGAACAGGGTCTCCTCAATAAAGCAGATCAGCCCCTCGAACATCTTGGCTTTGCTGGGGAAGTGCCGGTACAGCGCCGCCTCCGAAACACCGACTTCGCGGGCTAATCCTGCGGTGGTGATTCGGGCACCGGCGTTAGTCTCCAGCATGAGTGCCAGTGACTGCAAAATCTGGTCACGGCGGGACAGTTTATCGGTTGCAGGGGGCATCGGCTTGGCCTTATTCATCGCAGTTGGAGCCGATTGCGGCGTTGGGTAAGGTGTTGGAGATCAGGGTGCCGACCCCCGCGTCGTCGCTGAATATCTCCAGCAGCGTCGCGTGTGGCACTCGGCCATCGATGATATGCGCGCTGGCAACGCCGTTATTAATAGCTGACAGGGCGCAGCCGATCTTGGGCAGCATACCGCCGTGGATAGTGCCATCTTCGATCAGTGCATCCACCTGCGCGCTGGATAGGCCGGTCAGTAGGTTGCCCTGTTTATCCAGCAGCCCTTCGATGTTGGTTAGCAGGATCAGCTTTTCTGCGCCGAGCACCTCGGCAATTTTTCCTGCCACCAGGTCCGCATTGATGTTGTAAGAGCGGCCGGAATTTTGGCCGACGCCGATCGGCGCAATCACCGGGATGAAATCGCTTTTACCCAGCAAGGTCAGCAGCTCGGTATCGACGCTGGAAACTTCGCCAACGTGGCCGATGTCGATGATTTCGGGGACGGTCATCTCCGGCGTTTTATGCGTCACCTTGAGTTTACGGGCTTTGATCAGCTGGCCATCTTTGCCGGTCAACCCGACCGCTTTACCGCCGTTTTTGTTGATCAGACCAACGATATCCTTGTTTACCAACCCGCCCAGAACCATCTCCACCACATCCATGGTGGCATTGTCGGTAACACGCATGCCGTTGACGAAGCGAGATTCGATATTGAGTTTATTCAGCAGGTCGCCGATCTGCGGACCACCGCCGTGAACCACGACCGGGTTGATGCCAACCGTTTTCATCAGCACGATATCGCGGGCAAAGCTGTTCTTGAGATCGTCGTCGATCATGGCGTTGCCGCCGTATTTGATCACCAGAGTCTTGCCCACAAAGCGCTGTATATAGGGCAGCGCTTCGGTCAGTACATTGGCCACGTTCATGGCAGAATCACGGTTGAGAGTCATGGTGTCCCCGTTGTGCATTGGTTGCTAAGCATGGGTTTCTAAGCCTAGGTTACTGAGCATCTGTTTAGGTTGCTAGGAGTCTGTCGGACTTAGCCGATCGTAGCGAGGGGAAGACGATTTGAGGCAGATTTTTCGATCTCTCGAGGCGAATAGCGAGCTATTTAACGAGAGAGATCGGGAAATATGACCAAATTCGACTTTTCCGCAGCAGATTAGTGTTAAGTCCGGCAGGCTCCTAGGATTAGTGCGCCGGTATGACCAGGTTGCAATCGACCGCGTGCAGGTTGCGCTGGAACTGATCGCGAATCCGCTCCAGTGCCTGCTGGGTTTCGGCCTCGAAACGCAGTACCAGCACCGGTGTGGTATTGGACGCGCGTACCAGTCCCCAGCCATCTGGATAATCGACCCGAATACCATCGATGGTGTGGGCATCGCCGCCGGGGTATTGGGCCTGCTGCATCTGCTCAATAATGCGGAACTTGGACTCGTCGGTGACCTCGATGTTGATCTCCGGGGTGCTGATATCCTCAGGAAAAGCGGCGAAGATCTCATCACAGGTGCGGGTCTCGGTGGCGAGAATCTCTAACAGGCGCGCCGCACCATAGAGGCCGTCGTCAAAACCGAACCAACGCTCTTTGAAGAAGATATGGCCGCTCATTTCGCCCGCTAACAGGGCGCCTGTTTCTTTCATTCGCGCCTTGATCAGCGAGTGACCTGTTTTCCACATTTGTGGTTTACCGCCGGCTTGTTCCAGTACCTGGTGCAGCAGGCGCGAGCATTTCACGTCGTAGATGATATCGGCGCCCGGATTACGGCTGATCACATCCAGTGCAAACAGCATCATCAGCCGGTCAGGGTAGACAATATGGCCGGTGTTGGTGACGACGCCGACCCGATCACCATCACCGTCAAAGGCCAGGCCAACATCGGCGTTTTGGGCTTTAACTTCGGCAATGAGGTCTTGGAGATTGGCGGGTTTGCCCGGATCGGGGTGATGATTGGGGAAGGTGCCGTCAATCTCGCAATACAGCTCGGTGAGTTCGCAGCCCATCGCCCGAAGAAGTTTGGGGGCTAGTTCGCCAGCAACCCCGTTGCCGCAATCGACCACCACCTTGAGTGGCCGTGCGAGTTTGACGTCGGAGGTGATGCGGCCGAGGTAATCGTTGGAGACGCTGACCTTGTTTAGCGTGCCCAGGCCCTCGCAGTAATTCTGCTGTTTAATCCGTGTGTTTAATCCGTGTCAGCAGTGCCTGGATATCATCGCCGGACAGGGTTTTACCCTGGATAACGATCTTGAAGCCGTTGTAGTCAGCGGGGTTGTGACTGCCGGTGACCATCACGCAGGAGCGACTGTCGAGGATATGGGTGGCGTAGTAAGTCACCGGGGTGGGTACCATGCCGATATCGAGTACATCACGGCCACTGTCGCGTAACCCTGCAATGAGTGCCGCGCTCATGTCCGGGCTGGATAGCCGTCCGTCGGCACCAACCACGATGCGTTGTTCTTCCTGGGCGGCAGCTTCGGAACCAATGGCGCGGCCAATGTGGTAAACGATCGCCGGCGTCAGGGAATCACCGACCTGGCCGCGGATGTCGTACGCGCGAAAGATCGACTCTGGGAGTGTTTGTGGGAGCTTGTTGTCCATGAGAAGAGAAGTCCTTAATGCTTTTAAATTAGGTGCTATGCGCGTTGATTGGATCGATTGAATTCAGGTGTTACTGTCGGCCAGAGTGGCCGAAACCGCCTATACCACGATCGGAGTCACTGAACTCGGCAACGATCTCAAAGTCAGCCTGGATTACCGGGACTAAGACCATCTGCGCGATCCGCTCGCCGGGCTCGATGGTGAACGTCTTCTCGCCCCGATTCCAGCAGGAGACCATCAGTGGTCCCTGGTAATCGGAATCGATCAAGCCGACCAGATTGCCCAGTACCACGCCGTGTTTGTGGCCCAGTCCGGAGCGTGGCAGTAACATCGCGCACAGATTGCGATCCTCGATATGGATCGATAATCCGGTGGGTATCAGCTGGGTCTGTCCCGGTTCCAGGTGCAGTGGCTGTTCCAGCATCGCGCGCAGATCCATCCCCGCCGACCCTGGGGTCGCATACGCGGGCAGGGGAAACTCGGAACCGATACGGCTGTCGAGAATTTTGACTTGTAACTGTTTCATCTAAATATCTCTATGTAATCGGTGGTTAATGGCGGGGTATGGCCAGGTGTTGGGCTATCAGCGTGACCAGCGTGCGTGCCAGTTGGCTCTTGCTGGCCAGCGGCAGGCTCTGCTCGCTGTTGCGGGTGACGACCGTCACCGCATTGTCATCGCTATTGAAACCGATCCCCTGCTGAGCAACATCATTGGCGATGATCATATCCAGCGTTTTGCGTTCCAGTTTTGCGCGGGCATGTTCCAGCATTCTTTCGGTCTCGGCAGCAAAGCCGACGGTGAACGGCCGTTGCGGATGGCTGGCTACGGTGGCGACAATATCAGGATTCTTGACCAGGGTAAGGGTCATCGTGTCGTCGCTCTTCTTGATCTTCTGTTCGGCGACAGATGCGGGACGATAGTCAGCTACGGCGGCGGCGGCGATAAAAACATCGCATCGACCCATCTGCGCCAGTGCGGCGTCGAGCATCTGCTGAGCATTGGTGACCGTGATTCGACAGACGCGTTCGGGGCTATTTAGATTGACCGGTCCGCTGATCAGGGTCACCCGAGCACCTGCTTCGATGGCTGCTTCAGCCAGGGCGTAGCCCATTTTCCCCGAGCTGTGGTTGCTGATATAGCGCACCGGATCGATCGCTTCGCGCGTCGGTCCGGCGGTGATGCAGACACGCAGGCCGCTGAGCGCACCGGAGCTGAACATCGCCCCGCTTAGCTCGGCAAGCTGTTCAGGTTCAAGCATTCTGCCAAGGCCACTATCACCACAGGCTTGGTCACCCGCACCCGGCCCCCAGAGCTGCATCCCCAGCGACTCCAGCTGTTTAACATTGCTCTGGGTGCGGGTGTCATGCCACATCGCCTGATTCATCGCTGGCGCAATCGCAATCGGGGCCTCGCTGGCTAGGCAGAGCGTGGTCAGCAGATCGTTACCCATGCCTGCTGCCATGCGTGCGATGAAATCGGCGCTGGCCGGGGCGATCAAAATCAGATCGGCCCACTTCGCCAGTTCGATATGGCCCATACCGGCTTCGGCAGCAGGATCGAGAATATGTTGGTGCACCGGATTGCCCGACAGGGCCTGCAGGGTCAACGGGGTGATGAACTCTGCCGCAGCAGGGGTCAGCACCACGCGGACCTCGGCACCGGCCTTTTTGAACAAACGGGTGAGCTCGGCGCTCTTGTAGGCAGCAATGCCACCGGTGAGCCCGAGAATAATGCGTTTATTAGCCAGAGTTGATAATGATTGAAACATAACGGCTGCTTGACGGTTAGTGAAAGCTTACTATCCTAACACTGGCGAGGTGTTTTTCGTAGCCACGGCCAGCCATTTTCAAGGAGGCCGCTTTCAAGGAGGAAGGTATGGCGATATCAGATTGGCCAGAGCAGGAACGTCCCCGCGAGAAACTGTTGCTGCAAGGTCCGCAAGCACTGTCCGACGCGGAGTTGTTAGCTATTTTTCTACGTACCGGTGTGCCGGGTAAGAGTGCCGTTGATCTGGCGCGCGGGCTGGTAACAACGTTTGGAGGCCTGCGTCAGTTGCTGGCGGCCAGTCAGGCACAATTCTGCCTCGGAGAGGGGCTGGGGCCTGCCAAGTATGCGCAGCTGCAGGCGGTGCTAGAGATGGGGCGCCGTCACTTGGCAGAGGAGCTGAGTCGGAACGATTGCTTTACCAGTCCAGCAGCGACCGGACGTTTTCTAACCAGTCGCTTGCGCGACAGGGATCGGGAGGTGTTCGCGGTGCTGTTGCTCGATAATCAGCACCGCTTGCTGGTTTACGAAGAGTTATTCCAAGGCACCCTGAGCTGTGCCGCAGTCTATCCTCGGGAGGTCGTCAAGTTAGCGCTCAGCAGTAATGCCGCAGCGGTGATTTTGGCTCATAATCACCCGTCGGGGGTGGCTGAACCGAGTTTGTCCGATCAGCAGATCACCCGAAGGTTGGTGGATGCGCTGGCGTTGGTTGATATCCGGGTGCTGGATCATCTGGTTATAGGCGATGGCCCGCCGGTCTCTTTCGCTGAACGGGGTTTGTTGTGACAAGGGCGGACGGGGTGATGTGACGGGATGCATGGGATGTTTCTAAACGAATAAAAAACAACCAATGGTTTGCCTTCACAGTGGCTATGCTTTAGTATCCGCGCTCCTATCCAAGGTACGGGATTTTTGTCTTCAATGGGTGAAGACGCTCCGCCTGAGGTGTAGATCGATACCAGAGCTTTTAACCGGCTCGGTAAGGTCGTTAAAGCACCAATAATCAGATAGTGATTCGAGAACATACCATGTCCAGAGTATGCATGGTTACAGGC
>SDWN01000011.1 GCA_004195305.1 Neptunomonas sp.
GCCTGGTAGATCGGCACCGTACCGATCGGCACATGGCTATTGCGGATAATCCATTCGCGAGTCTCGTGAATGTTCTTGCCGGTGGAGAGATCCATGATGGTGTCTGACCCCCAGCGGGTGCCCCAGGTCATCTTGGCGACCTCCTCTTCGATCGAGGAGCCTAGCGCCGAGTTGCCAATATTGCCGTTGATCTTGACCAGGAAGTTACGGCCGATGATCATCGGTTCCAGCTCCGGGTGGTTGATGTTCATCGGAATGATGGCCCGGCCGCACGCCACTTCGCTGCGTACGAACTCAGGAGTGATCTCCTTGGGTGTGTTGGCACCAAAGCTCATCCCCGGATGCTGCACGAACGGCTCCGAGCTATCGAGCGCCTCGGATAGCTTCATGTTTTCACGAATGGCGATATATTCCATCTCGGGAGTGATAATCCCCTGACGTGCATAGTGTAACTGGGTGACGTTGGCACCCGCTTTGGCCCGGCGAGGTTTGCGCTGCAGATTGAAACGCAGCGACTCAAGCTCGTCCAACGACTCGCGCTGGCGTCCGAATTCAGAAGAGAGCCCCTGCAACAGCTCGGTATCGCTACGCTCTAAAATCCAGTCCTGACGCAGCGGCGCCAGACCTTTGCGCACATCGATAGTCACAGCAGGATCGGTGTAAGGGCCTGACGTATCATAAACCCGCAGTGGTTGGTTTTTTTCGGCACCATCCTTATGCCCAAAGCTCTGCGGGGTATCAGCCAGGGTGATCTCACGCATCGGCACCTGGATATCAGCTCGACTACCTTCGATATACACTTTGCGGCTGCCGGGAAAGGGTTGCACCGACGCGTTATCAACCAAGGCCGTTTGGCTCAGGAGAGAAGGACTCACACTTTTATTCATTATGACCTGCCCAGCGATGACGAAAACATGAATGGAAGCCAACAATAGTCAGTGTTGACTCGCTGCAATAGGGCCAAAATTATGCGGATGAATACGCCAACCCGAACCGCACGCTACAGCCACTCATCGGTTACCACCCAGTGAAAATGAAAAAGCCACATATACACCCTGCACACACCTCTTTTATCTAGACGTGGCTCCAAGCCTTCCCCGTGGCTGGCCCTAGAGCCCCCTCCTTTTACCGCCCTATAGTAGATACCATCGCACAGCCCAGAAGATTCAGGAGGAATACGATGACTATCATCAACCAGAATATCGACATCGTCAGCGCCGAATTAATTGAGCGCTGGAACCTACCACATCCCGCGTTTGCCTCCGGACAGGACCTGCGCAGCAGCGAACGCGGCTTGTTGCAACTGCTCTATGGCAGCATGGAGCATGCAGCCCGCTACCAGTGGCAGAATGGTGGCCGTACCCTGGTGGATAAGACCTACCTGTCGATCCTGTGGACAGCACTGGAGCTGCCCCCTCTGAGTATCGGTTTTGAGACCCTGGCGTCGAACCTGGATCGTTTCATCCGCCTGCACCTGACAGAATGCTGGAACGATCTGGACCAACTGGATCACGAAGCCCGCCATCAGCTAGCCATTGAACTGGTTGAACGGGCATCAGAACAGCTGTTTGGCAGCCTCCACAACGACAGCTATGCCAGCAACGTGCTGTTTTTTCTGTGCCCACAACTGCCGGTATTTCCCTATAGCGAAAGCCATCATCTGGCGCTTCAGGCGCAATTCCCGCAACAATCTACCCCGGGCTATGCCGACTATCATCAGGCCTGTCGCCAGTTACTGGGGCATAACCTGCCGCATATCTGTTCGACGCCAGCGCCGTCAGCCGAGACGACGCTCCCCCACCTCAACACCCTGCTGTCTCAAACCGACTGGTGGCCACGCCGGTTATTGGCACAACAGATCAAATCACAGGGCGGCTGAGCCCCCTGACATTACTAAAAGGCGCCTTCCCAAGGCGTACCGTTTCCTCATTTTGACAGCACCTCGGTGCTGTTTTTTTTTGACTGCGCCCCAGCAAACTCGGGTGTACGGCTAATAAATGAGTTATCACATGGATAGGTAGAAAAAAAAGCAATCATTCACGCCCTGTTCCGCCTGTTTTTATCCTAGATTGAGAACTATATATTATTAATCCGGCGCGTTAATAAGAGATGCAAGGATGCGTTAACACTGGTCGAAGACCAATGCGAGTCTCTGAAAATCCAGCAGTTCCGCGCAACTGCGGCAGATTTTAGGGGCGATGGACAAATAAGCTATGGAACCTATTTGTCCACTAGGTTAATAGCTCTGTAAAGCGGAGGGCAACCCCCACCGTTCCATGGCCGTGAAGGGCGTGATTTCTGATCACAGTGCCAGCTTTCATAGTAAAAACTAAAAACACAACACTTCAGTGTTAGTCGGTGTATTCAGTCGACGTAGTTTCTGCTGAAACGTATGCAAACAGACCTGTTTACCCTGAGGATGATACGCAATGAGAATTAACAAGCTGGCCCCTGTTTTACTGGTATCTCTACTCAACCTACCGGCGGCTGGTTTCGCCAGCAAACTCAACTGCTCCAACTATCAAGGCACTCTGACCCTGACCCCTGACCCGATGTGTGAGATAACCATGCTAAATACCAGGCCTAAGTGGTTTCCGGACGTGACCTTTTTAGCCGAGCTGGGGCATCCTTATAGCTGTTTTGTCGGCACGATCGAAGGAACGTTAGGCAAGGAGGTGATGTCAGGACGGTCGATGTCCGGCCAGACAGCCCATGCCTATCCGGCGAATGCTTATAGCGAGCAACAGATATTTACGGCCGTTACCATGGTGCAAACCCGCAACGCACAGGGCATGCCATTGGGGCGGCTGTACTTCAGTGATTTTGGGCTGATAAATCTTGCGGATGGCATTGCCCATGAGCAACTGGTAATTCTGGGCGGAACCCGGCGGTTTAGGGGCGCACGAGGGGTACTGACGGTCGCAGGCAATGAGTTCATCGGCGCGCCGATCACCGGCCAAGTCTGTGTAAAGATAGAGGAGGATGAAATGTAACCCTCTCGAGGCACGGTCCAAGACGAGCCCGTTTCAGCACTTCGGCTGCGGCATCGCAATGGCGTCGAAGCGCCTGCGGCGGGTTTCGATTTTAATTCGTCCCTCCTCCTCGCGCCAAGCGCGGCACCGCACTGGTATTAACGTCCGTACACCCACATCTGTCACGGCGCGGGCCACGTCTCCTCGGAGTTCAGTCTGTATCACGCGGTGCAGGCGCCTTCAACTTAGCACTTCCGCATACATTGATTAAAGCCCCGACCATGATCAGGCTCCCGCCAACCCAGGTCCACGTGGATGGAATTTCATTAAAGCAGATCCAGCCAAGTATGATTGAAAAAATCACCTGCACATAAGAATAGGCTGTCGCTTTACTAGCCACCTCTATCTGCATCGCTTTAGTGAGACCGACCTGACCTAACTGGGTAAAAATTCCGACCAGTAGCAACAAAATTAACGCGTCGCTATCGGGCATCACAAAGCTATCCCCCAGCAGAACAACCGATATTGGCAACGCGATCATCGGAAAGTAGAAGATAATGACCGAGCTATCTTCGCTCTGACTCAGGCGCCTCACAATCACATAAGCAACCGCACTGCCACAAGCTCCGATTAACGCGGCAACAACACTGAGCCCGGGTAGCTCGGGTGCCTGTCCATAGATCAGGTCAGGTTTGAGCATGACAGCCAGCCCGGCAATACAAAAAAGAATACAGATGATGGTGGATTGCTGGATGCGCTCTTTGAGAAAAATCAACGCCAGGATAGCGGTAAATACCGGATGAAGGTATTGAAGTATGGTCGCCTCTGCTAAGGGTAACGTGGTGACTGCAAAATAGACGCACCCGAGTGCGATAGCACCGACCAGGCCTCGTGCCACCAGCAACGGCTGGTTATTTCCCCATACCGATATTTTTTTCCTTTTAATGTCTATGTAGCTAATCAGCAACGATACTATAGCTCTGGCTGCAACAATCTCAAGCACAGGAATGCCATCAGCACTGACCAATTTAACGCAGGTTGCCATCAACGCAAAACCAAGCGCGGACAGCATCATATAGCGCACGCCAAGCGGAAAAATAACTTTAATAGTAGAGAGCATGTTTATACTTGATTAACGGATGGCCGCGGCTCGCGATCACCCTGTGCGGTTGAAAGAAAGGCGTGATTGTCCTGTAGTTTTTACTTTAGAGCCAGTGAAAACACTGCGGCTCGGACCGATGCTTTTTAGAGGGCATAACACCGTGACTGGAACGGCGAACCTGCCCGAAAAAGCAAAGGCTCCCTGCGGGGCCTTGAGTGCCTATGGCAGACCGGACATCTTTAGCCTGGATGTGGATCGCAGTAAAAAACCACCGATTCATTTCTCAGACTCCCTCGCCTCTGTTGACGAACCCTAAAACGCTATAGGGCTATAGGGCTATCAAATATCAGACTTAAATCTTGGTTTCGAGTCCATCGAACTTAACGCCCTACTCAACAATGGTTTCAGGGCCCAGGCCTGACTTGTGGGACCATATATGGTCTAAACCGGTCATTTTTCCTTGCATGAGAAACACCCTCCCAGTTAGCAATTGCTGCATAGACTGTTCTGTAGCATTATCATTTTTGCCAATTGATCTGTTGTTTTAGGCCATTGAGAGAGGCCCGTTCAAGCTGGATACTCAATGACCTGAGCGCATGCTTTTTTCGACATCCGGTAGTGCCTGACCAAAAAAAACAATTATCTCCTGAGGGTATCCCCCGTGTCAGGACTGTTGCCGTCTAGGCTGGATCGTTTGATTTTTAGACAGCAGGTGGCTTGTGTTTCATGCCAAGTAATAATAAAAACAAGATGATATAGAGAGGTCGGGTTAATGAACAAGCACCCTTACGCCGCAGTCCATCTGGCAGAGCCTTTGGTTAATGTGGAACGCAATCAAGACGGTACTATTTTACTGAGTTCTCCCAGACCGCTTGAGCCTTATCCGCAATCCTGCAATGAAAAGCTCTGGTACTGGGCCGACAAAACACCGGACGCTACCTTCCTGGGAGAGCGCCTGGCGGATGGTGGCTGGCGGCGTGAAAGTTACGCCGAGGTCACCCGACAGGTTGAGCGGATCGCCCAGGGCTTGCTTGATCTGGGCATGAATAAAACCACGCCGCTGGCGCTGCTGGCGCATAACTGTATCGATCACGCCTTATTGGTGCTGGCGGCGTTACAGGTCGGGATCCCCGTCTCCTCCATCTCCACCGCGTACTCGCTGGTTTCCCAGGACCATGCCAAGCTCAAGCGGATTATCGAGGTACTGGATCCGGGCCTTATCTACGTGGCCGACGCCGCACTCTATGCCAAAGCGCTGGACACGCTTGATCTGCAAGGACGGCATCTGGTTGCCAGCAACAATGAGGACGCGTTCGCCGGCACGATCCCCTTTTCAGACTTACTAGACGCCAAACCGACCCGGGCCGTCAACGCTGCTTATGCCGAGGTGGGCCCAGACACGGTCGCCAAGATCCTGTTTACCTCCGGATCTACCGGCACCCCCAAGGGTGTTATCAATACCCAGCGCATGCTCTGCTCCAATCAGCAGGCGATTACCCAGGTGTGGCCCTTTTTACGGCAGGAGCCGCCGGTAATTTTGGATTGGCTGCCCTGGAGTCACACCTTCGGCTCCAACCACAATTTCAATATGGCGCTGTTTAACGGCGGCAGCCTGTATATCGACGATGGCAAGCCGGTTCCGAGCCTGATTCAACGGACCCTGGACAACATCAAGGAGATCAGACCCACGGTGTTCTTTAATGTGCCCGCCGGGTTTGATGCACTGGTGCCGCATCTTGAACAGGACGAGGCCTTGCGCACGGCGTTTTTCGCACGCTTGAAGGTGATCTTTTATGCGGGCGCGGCGTTACCGCAGCACTTATGGG
>SDWN01000021.1 GCA_004195305.1 Neptunomonas sp.
AGAATAAACAAAGAAAAGAAACGTTTGGGCACAGCTGATAAGGCGTGCCCATTTTTTTGGCTATGAACTCTCATCTACCCGCTGTTACCGACCCACTGCTGACCTTGCCTTCTAACAATCTCCCACAAAGCCCAGCCACGATGCATGAATCTCGGATTTTGTGGACCGGTGTTTCAACCCGTCACAGACCCAGGTCGGGACAAATCCCAATCCTGAGGATTCTGTCGGAATGAATTCCGACCCACAGAAGCGAACCTGTAGCTCGGAGCATCAACCCAATCCATACATGAACAGTGGGTTTTGTGGGTCGGGCTTCAGCCTGACTTAGGTAGCACCCGGGTCGGGACAAATCCCAATCCATGCATGAATAGAAAATTTTGAGAGTTGTATCGCATCCGAACAGGATCCCGACATAATTAGCCGCTTGGGGGTTCTGTCGGAATGAATTCCGACCCACGTAAACTCCGGCCCCCCCAGAATGAATATCGAACTTTGTAGACCGGTCTGAATGTGCTTCTACATTTAATACACATGCAGCACCGATATCGGAATCACTCAACTCACCCATGATGCCCGCCAATCTATTCTCGCGAGCACTTATGCACATCCTTGTCGCGGTGATGGCTGAAGATGATGGGTAATCAGGTGCTTTCCTGTCAGCCCGGTTAGCCTTCAGCCCCGCTATTGAGCGGTCATCAATAACTCATGCCCGACCACTTGATGGATCATGTGGTAGGGAACCTTATATTGGCCGCCTTGGTACTTGATCACGGCGTAATCGAAACACATTTTCACCACCGTGCAATTGACAATATTTTCGCCATCACTGACGCGGACAATGTTGTAGTTATGCAGAGAAAGAGCCATTAGAAAACCTCAAAAAACTGTTGGCGAGCCACTCTACCGGGTATACGCGCAGGCCAGAATATTAACCTGTAGAGGTTATACAGGAGACACAAAGATGCCTCACCATGGGTCGAAGACCGATGCGAGCCGTTGCAAACCAAGTAAGGCGCCAGCACAGATCCAAGCCCCGCTCCAATACCCCTTAAAACCGATCCACCCGGAAAGCGAAGATGCGTCAACTGGGGGCGAATACCAACACAATCCATTGAAAACATAACATATCCAAGCCCCGCTCCAATACCCCTTAAAACCGATCCACCCGGAAAGGTAGCGGGTCAACGGCCTGCGGTTTTCCAGCCATTAGACTCACCACCATCTCCGCACTGATGGCTGCCTGAGTCAGCCCCAAGTGCTGGTGGCCAAAGGCAAACAACAGGTGAGAATGACCGGGGTGGCGGTCAATGACGGGCAACGAATCCGGCAGCGTAGGACGATGGCCCATCCACTCGCTGATTTCCAGAGACGGATCGTTCAAAGTCGGCAGCAGTTTCCGGCAATGATGCCGCAGCGAATCAAAACGACGCTTGATCGGCTTTAATGCCAGCCCCCCCAGCTCCGTTATGCCGACCACCCGGAGCCCTGAATCGAGGGGGCTCATGACAAAGCGTCGCTCTGCTGAGCCAATGGGGTGATTGAGCTTGATATGCTTCGCCTCGATAGTGAGGTGATAGCCTCGCTCGGCTTCCAACGGCACCTGTAGATCGACACTTTGCAACAGCTGTTTACTCCAGGCCCCAGTGCAGATGATGGCATGATCAAACATCAAGGATGCTGATGGGGTCTGCAGCGTTACGCCCCTGTCTTCAGGCGACAGGGCGTTCACGGCCTGCTGAATATACTGCCCTCCACGCGCCTGAAAAGCAGAAAACAGCTGCATACAGAGCTGATAAGGCTCCCGTACCTGAGAGGCATCAGGGAAAAACAACGCATGACTGACACCCTCCGCAAGTTCAGGCTCCATCCGGCGCAGCGCGGCACCGCTAACCAGTTCGGTTCTGATGCCCCATTGGGTTAAATAGCGGCCATGGGCCTTGGCATCCTCCAGCTTATCCGCAGATTCCCAGACCAGCAGATATCCCGATTGGATGAGTTGTTCGGTGGCTCCGATATCGGCCAAACAACGCTGCCAAGCAGGCACCGCCGCTCGGTTAAGCCGATGCAGAGCCTCGCGATAGTTAGCCGCAGTATGCGGATGCGCGGCGGCAACGAAACGGACCAACCAAGGCAGTAGGCGATGCAGGTATGCCAGCGGCAACGCCAACGGGCCATGGGGATTCAGCCACATCGAGAGTGCTGCGCGCAGAGTTTTTGGCGTGGATAGCGGGTCAATCAGCTCTGTTGCCAGGTAGCCGGCGTTGCCGAAGGAGGCGCCTAATCCCGGCGCATCTCGATCGATCAAGGTTACCTGATATCCCTTTCGCTGAGCTTCCAGTGCCGTACATAGGCCGACGACCCCGGCACCAACGACTGCGACGGTCATGGGCAGAAATCCTCCTCGTGATTATTAAAGAAAAAAATATCCTGCGTAAGCCGCAGAACCCTGCAGGCCCTACAGCTGAGAACTGCGCTGGAATGCCAAAATAGCGGCAGCGAGGTCTTCCATTGACGCGCCCACAGATTTAAACACCGTGACCGCGTTGTTGGCGTCTTCCAGACCTGAGCGTCCTGGATGCTTGCCACTGCAGAGTTCCGAAAATTCAGCGATAATTTTTTCTGCTGTAATCGCGCCTTCAGCGATAGGAAGAAGCAGATCACCGGTTTCACTGAGCGCACCCGCGCGGGTATCAACAAACACCGCACCACGCTGCATGGCGATGTTATCGGTTTCACGCATGGTCGGCGTGAAGCTTCCAACCAGGTCTAGGTGAGCACCGGGCTTGAGCCACTCTCCCAGCACTAAGGGCTCAGTGGCCATGGTGGCACAGCTGATAATGTCCGCCCGTTCAGCGGCCTGCTGCAGCTGATCCGGCGCACAAATCGTGGCATCTATATTCGCGGCCCGCAGCTCGTCAACCAGAGCGGCCGAGGCGGCTTCGCTTCTATTCCAGACCCGGACCGTTTTGATTGGGCGGACACTCATATGCGCCGGTATCAACCGACGGCCCATTCGGCCCGCTCCCACCATCAACAGCTCGCTGGCATCTTCACGGGACAAAAAGCGCGACGCCAATGCAGAGGCCGCCGCAGTGCGCCGAGCCGTTAGCTCATTGCCATCGAGTACCATTAACGGCAGGCCTGTTTTGCCGCAGCTAAGCGTATAATGGCTCGTGAGCCCGGGCAGGTTGTGACGACGGTTGCCGGGGAAGACGTTAACCTGCTTAACGCCGAGGTATTCACCGGGCAGCCAGGCGGGCATCAGCAACAGCGTTGCATCCGGATCCTGGGGTACCTGAATGGTATGATGATGGCGAACCGGCGAGCAGACATCGTCGCGTGCAAACATGTCGCTCAGCGCAGCAATCAGAGCACCCCATGGCAGGGCATTTTGAACTTGATCGGCGTTCAATTGCATAACGGATTCTCTTATTGTTAATCTGTACCTAGGAGCCTGTCGGACTTAACACTGATCTACTGCGGAAAACCCGAATTTGGTCATATTTCCCGATCTTTTTCGTTAAATAGCTCGCTATTCGCCTCAAAAGATCTAAAAATCTGCCTCAAATCGTCTTTCCCTCGCTACGATCGGCCAAGTCCGACAGGCTCCTAGGGTATCAAAAAGGACGTGTGTACCTTTGATCCAAACTCTGGAGCTATAGACTCAGGCTACGAACCCGCCTTAATAGCCTCCCGGACAAGATGGTTAGTCCATGAATAACAGCCAGACGCGTCGGAACCTAATCGCTCGCCAGAGCGGTGAACACTGCCACGATTATGCACAGGTGCTGATAGGCTGGCGTGGCCAGATGGACTGTGAATTTCGACAGCAGGCGCACCGGCTTAGCAATGGCACCGCGGCATTAGTACCGGCGTCGGCCGAACATCTGTTTGAAGGACTCAGCGATGACAGTGAGCTGCTGGTGATCGACCTATCCGCCGCTGATCCTTACATTCAAGCCCTGGAAAGGGCATGTCATCTCTCTTTCAGTGAAACCCTGTTCCAACGCCCCGAGTTTATATCCCTGAGTCCCGAAATAATTCCGCTGCTGGATTATGCCGCGGGCCAGCTACAACGCGGTAAAGAGCAAACGAATCCTGTTGTGAGCTGCCAGCTGGTGTCCCTGTTTATGACGCAGTTATGCCGGAGCTATTCTGCTCAGCAGGCGATGCCGGTGGCAAACCAACGCTTAAGGGTCGCGGCGCTGGATAATATTATTGATCGGCGCCTGGCTTACCCACCCGATAATGCCGAGCTGGCAAACGCGATGAACCTCAGTGAGAGTCATTTCTATTATCTCTGCCAGCGCCAGCTCGGTATGACCCCACAGCGATATATGATGTGCCGCCGCATGCAACGGGCGCAGTTCCTAGTACTGAACAGTCAGATGCCGTTGGTGGCCTTGGCCGCGGAAGTAGGTTTTGCAGATGGATCCAGCTTCTCGCGTGCGTATAAAAACTTTTTCCAACAGACGCCTGGAAAAGCCCGCCGTTTACACCAGCAATAAACCTACCCGGCTCTCTGCGCTTTGGATGACGCACCTGAGTTTTAGGTGCAGCAGATGCCCATGACCCCGATCCTGAACTCATGCCCAGGCCCGGGATGATTTTTAGCGCAGAGCCAGGCCCTCGACTATTCGGATGCGGCGATCAGGCTGGCGTTACCACCGGCGGCGGTCGTGTCCACACAGAGGTGGCGCTCGATCACAAAGCGTTCGGGCGCGTTCTGCTCGGTTATCAGCGGCAGTAGCGCCCCCTCTCGCTTGGCCAGCGCTAGCCGATATTCACGCAGGGTCTTCGGGTCTGCCACGCTGGCTATCGCCTCGAAGCCGGTGCTGGTAACCAGGGCATCGGGCTGCAACAGGCCGTTGATAGCAACCACTGGAATCCCGGTGTCAGCAGCAGAGCGAAGCATTGTTTCGACCTCCGGAGCCACAACCACCACCGCATTACCCTGCGACAACGCCAGCCCCGCCTGGGCTAGCGCGGATTGTTGGTCAGGCCCCAGGCAGAGCACGACGCCACGAGGAACACAGGTGAGCCGGTTGATCTCACCGGTAGGCCCGGGCATCTCCTCGGGTGTGGCATCCAGGGGGGCCGATACCGGGCCAAATACCGGCCGCAGCGCCTCGACGCGCTCTTGGGAAGCCGCCCAGCGGCTGCCATCCAGTTGATTCAGCGCCGCCTGTAAACGCTCAAGCGGCACTGAAGGTGCCGCGGGCGCGGGCTGCGGCTTGAGCGAATCGGTCTTCATAAAGCGCCGCACGTACTGGGGACCGCCCGCCTTGGGGCCGGTACCGGACAGGCCTTCACCGCCGAAAGGCTGGGAGCCGACGATCGCGCCGATCTGGTTGCGGTTAACGTAGATATTGCCCACCTTAACCCGGCTGACGATCCGCTCGGCGCGGGTATCGACCCGGGTATGCAGACCAAAGGTCAGGCCAAAGCCCTGGGCATTGATCGCATCGACCACCTGGTCGATCTCGTCGGCTTCGAAGGTCGCGACGTGCAGCACCGGACCGAATATCTCCTCTTCCAGCTCATGAATACCGTCCAGACGGATCACCGTTGGCGCCACAAACAAGCCTTCGGCGGGCACCGGCAATTTTTTAAGCAGTCGTCCCATGCGCTCAAATTTAGCGCAATGGGCATCAATTTTGGCCTTGGAGGCCAGGTCGATAACCGGACCCACGTCGGTAGAAAGCGCCCAGGGGTTGCCCAGTTGCAACTCGTCCATGCCGCCAAACAGCATCTCCAACAGATGATCGGCAATATCCTTTTGCACATACAGCATGCGCAACGCCGAGCAGCGCTGACCGGCACTCTGGAAGGAGGATGCCAGCACATCACGGACCACCTGCTCGGGCAGCGCGGTGGAGTCGACAAT
>SDWN01000026.1 GCA_004195305.1 Neptunomonas sp.
TTGCCCGAGTCCAATAGATAACTGGCCAATGCGCTCATCACTCCGCCGGTAGCACCCCTGAAACGGATTTCCGGATCGCCCGCATAACCTACATCGATGCGCAGGTAGGGCCCCCAGACCGGGTCAACCAACATTTCCTCCGTGATCTGGTTTTCCGGCAGGCCATCAATCCTGGTACCAGGGCAGCTTTGATAGACGCGCTCTATCGTTTCCGCTGGCAGTGGCCTTTTTTCCAGAGGGCGCAGACTGCCTTCTGAGGTCATGATGAGCTCCAGTTGGCTCTCTCCAGCGATGCTTTGGCACAGGCCGCATCCGATACATAGGCCGTTTTCCACAATGTTGGTTATCTGTTTGACCGGTTTTGCCATAACGGAATACCTTTGAAAATTACTTGAATGGTGCGGAGAATAGCATTTTCATTATTGGATGATTATTGGTTATTATCGAAAGCAGCTTTCTAAAAATGAAACGCATGAACTGGAATGATTTACGTTTTTTCCTGTCTGTGTCCCGTCAGGGGGGGCTGACTGGTGCAGCAAAGATTCTGCGGGTCAGCCAATCGACCGTATCCCGTCGGGTCGAGATGCTGGAAGAGGCCTTGAAAACACGACTGTTCGAGCGGCATGTTGACGGTTATTGCCTGACCAGCGCGGGTCAGAATATGCTGGCCCGCGCGGAGGAGATCGAAAGTCAGGTATTGGGTTTGGAAAGCGATTTTTCCGGCCGGGATAATCTACCCACGGGCTGGGTCAGCCTGAGCAGCATTGAAACATTGGTCCAGTATTTGATCCTGCCTCATCTTACGGCGTTTCAAGCACAATATCCGGATCTGATTCTGGATGTATCTGCTGATGTGCAGAGGGCCAGTCTTCCCAACCGGGAAGCTGATATCGCACTTCGGCTGTCGCGGCCAGAAACCGGCCCCTATACGGTTCGCAAAATCGGCCAAATGGGTTTCGGCCTCTATGCGTCGAAGGGCTATCTGGAAAGAAATCCGTTGTCCTCAGATGAAACGCGCATATCCTGCCACCAGGTCCTGGGATTGCCGGAGGAACTGGGGTTTACGGTGATGGCCAAAGCATTGAAATCATGGACCTCAGATGACTCCGTGCTTAGCCTTGATACGGCGAGCAGTCATTATGTGGCCGCGGGGCAGGGCCTGGGAATCACGGTTCTTAGTTGTCTGATGGCCTCCCAGAATGAAGACCTTATTGCCATACGACCTCAAGAGTTTCATAAATCTGTGGATATCTGGCTGGTCGTGCCCAACGATATTGTCCGGTCCAGCCGGATTCGGGCCACCTGTGATTTTCTCTGTGATCTGGTTCGGCGTGAATCAAAGAAGCTTGATCGGGGGTAATAGAAGTCAGTTTAGGGGAGTCCAACAGGCCCGTTGATGACAATAGGTAACATTCAGATTGCTAAGGAGTGCAAGCTAATGTCTGCTGTGTGGATCTTGCGGCAATGCTGATGGAGCCGCTTCGAGCGATGCATGATGACCGGTTTGTCGCACAACCCGTCAAGACAAAGCCTTGCAGGTACGCAACAGTTAACTCATACATAGCCAAAAGAAAGGCCGGAGGCAAACAGCGCCCGGCCTTTTCATTCTTCGGTGTCCATAAAGATCAATCGATGAGTAACAGACCTTTATAATCAGCGCTTCATTATTGGGAGGAGATCCCGCGAATATTCTCAGAACGACGGCGCAGATATTCAACCGTCGTCAGCAGCAAGATCGACATCGCCACCAGCAGCGTCGCCACCGCAAGGATGGTTGGACTGATCTGCTCACGAATACCTGACCACATCTGCATCGGAACCGTACGCTGCTCAGCCCCGGCGATAAAGATCGCCACGATCACCTCATCGACAGACGTCATCAGTGCAAACAGCCCCCCGGAGATAACACCGGTCATAATCAACGGCACGGTGATTTTGAAAAAAGCGTAGGTTGGCGAAGCCCCCAGGCTTTCGGCAGCCTTGACCAGATTCTGGTCAAAACCGCTGAGAGTGGCGGTCACGGTGATCACCACAAAGGGGGTCCCCAGCGCCGTGTGGGCCAAAATCAAGCCAAGATAGCTCTGGGAAACCCCCATCCAGGAGTAGAAGAAAAACATACCGGCCGCTGCGATAATCAGCGGCACGATCATCGGCGAGATCAACAAGCCCATGATCAACCCTTTGTAGGGCAGTTCCGAACGGCTCAGCCCCAGCGCGGCCAGCGTCCCCAACACCATCGACAGGATGGTTGAGAAAACCGCTACGATAAAGGTGTTCTTGATCGAATCCATCCAGCGTTCACTGTTTAGAAACTCTTCGTACCAGCGCAGCGAGTAAGCCTCGGAATCAAGCGCCAGCATCCCGTCGGTGAAGCTAAAGTAAGGCTCCACATTGAACGACAGCGGAACAATCACGATCAACGGTGAAATCAGGAAGATAAACACCAGCGCACAGATCACCCGGAACAGGTAATACCAGAATGTTTCCAACGGCCCAGCGTAAGAAGGAAGTGCCATAGTCTTACCCCATCTTCACTTTGTTATCGCCCACCAGGCGGTTGTATACGGCATAGATCCCAAGCACCAACACCAGCAGCATGACGCCGAGCGCGGCTGCCAGCCCCCAGTTCAAGGACCCTTGCATGTGATACGCGATCATATTGCCGATAAATTGACCGGATTGACCGCCGACCAGCGCCGGCGTGATGTAGTAGCCAATCGCGAGAATGAACACCAGAATAGCCCCCGCCGAGATACCGGGCACGGACTGAGGCAGATAGACCCGGTAAAAAGCGGTGAAAGGCGTTGCCCCCAGAGAGCGTGCCGCCCGCATATAGCTCGGTGGTATCGTCTTCATCACCGAATAGAGCGGCAATATCATAAACGGCAGCAAAATATGGGTCATGGTGATCACCGTGCCCGTCGCGTTGTAGATCATGGTGAGACGATTTTGATCGTCCACCAAACCGATCCAGACCAACAGATCGTTGATCACCCCCTGCCCCTGCAACATCGCAATCCAGGAGGAGGTACGCACCAGCAGTGAGGTCCAGAAGGGCAGCAACACCAGGATCATCAGCATGTTGGCGGTGCGCAACGGTAAAGAGGCAAGCAGATAGGAGACCGGATAGCCCAACAGCACGGTAAGCGCCGTGATCAACAGCGACATCCACACGGTACGCCAGAACAGCTTGATATAGATCTGCTGTTTGTCGGGCAGCACGGTGATCTCGCCATCGGGCTGCGTCTTCATATCGAAGGCGGCGACGTAATAGGACTTGGTGAAGGTGCTGGACTCGCGCTTGATGACACGCCAGGTATCAACATCACCCCAGCCCTTCTTGATCTTAATAACTTTGTCTTTGTAAGGCGGTGTCAGCCTTGCCGCTTTACGTGCAGTCCCGGTAATCAGACTGCGCATACGGCTCTTTTCATAATTGAGGCGCGTTGCGGCCTTACCAATGGTCTTGTCTTTTCGACCTTCGGTCAGGTCTTTGACCAGCGCGGCGAAAGTCGCCTCATCAGGCAGCGCGTCACCCTCCCACTGCGCCAGAGCGGCGGTCGTGTTTGGCATGTACGTAGCGACCTGCGGGTTATCCACCGAGCGAAATAACATCGTTGCAATGGGCGCAACGAAGGTTATCAGAATAAATACCACCAGAGGTGCGACCAGCATGAAGGCACGGGTCTTTTTGCGCCTAAGCGAACGGTGCATATCCGCCGTTAACCGCTTCTGCTCCTCAGGGGTCAGTTGGCCATCGGCCATAACAGTTGTCGTCATGAGTAATCCAAAGCCCTGCTATCTCAGAAATCCAAACACTCGGCATCGATCACAGCAACCCACTTGATCGAAGGAGCGCACACAGTTTGCGCTTGGCGATTTTGACTATATTCCGGCCCGCTGCCGGACCACTCTTTTGCAACAGCTAACTGCTAAAAAATGCACGAGACGAAAGTGCTGAGGCGACCCCAGGAATCTGTCGGACTTAACACTGATCTACTGCGGAAAACCCGAATCTGGTCATATTTCCCGATCTTTCTCGTTAAATAGCTCGCTATTCGCCTCAAAAGATCGAAAAATCTGCCTCAAATCGTCTTTCCCTCGCTACGATCGGCCAAGCCCGACAGACTCCTAGTCCGCCACAGCCCTCAGGCTATTACTGAGCCAGCCAGGAGTTGAAGCGCTGACGCAACTCATCGCCGTTATCCGCCCAGAACGCGGCATCCTTCTTGATCGGAGTCTTGAAGTTTGCAGGGTTGGTAGGCATATGCGGGTTCATGTCGATGCCGGTTTCAGCATGCGTGGACACCAGCGGCGCCGAAGACTTACGGGCCGGACCGTAGGAGATGTACTTGGCCTGATCAGCAAGACGCTGGGTATCGGTTGCGAAGCGCAGGTAGTCCTTCGCCGCTTTCATATTAGGCGCGCCCTTGGGAATGACGTAGCCATCAAGCTCGAATACCTGGCCATCCCAGATGATGGTGAACGGCTGCTTTTCGACCACCTGAGCGTTGAAGATCCGGCCATTGTAAGCCGACGCAATCGCGACTTCGCCATCGGCCAGAAGCTGCGGCGGCTGAGCACCGGCTTCCCACCAGATGATCTGATCCTTGATGGTATCGAGCTTAGCAAAGGCGCGATCAATACCCGCCTCGGTGCTCAGGACCTCGTAGACTTTGTCATAAGGTACGCCGTCAGCAGCCAGTGCCCACTCGAGGTTGGCATCTGGAATTTTCTGCATGGCGCGTTTGCCGGGAAACTTCTTGAGGTTAAAAACGTCTGCGATGGTGCTGGGTTTTTCACCCGGAAAAGCCTTATCGTTATAAGAGAAAAGCGTCGCATAGACAATGGATGGTACAAAGCAGCCATTCAGGGAGCCTGCGATAAAGTCGTCCATAACGGCGGTACCATCGGCACCTTTGTTCAGGTCTTTTTCGTAGTCCAGTTCGATGGCAACGCCTTCGTCACATGCCAGCAGCGCGTCACCCTCAAGAATATCCACTATATCCCAGGTAACGTTGCCCGCTTCGACCTGGGATCGCATACCCGCCAGTGCGTTGCCAGACTTGTCTTCGTCGAGAATTTCGATACCGGTTTTAGCGGTGAACGGATCACTGTAGGCCAGCCGCTGAGACTTGGTGTAGGCGCCCCCCCAAGACACAACCGTCATTTTTTCAGCAGCAGAAGCCGCCGTCACACAGGCTGCGGTACCGATTAATAGGGCCGTTGAAAGTTTAGTAAACTTCTTCATTTGGAACATTCCCCTCAGGCTTGATGACACGACATCCTCATGCTGAAGATATCCGTTATGAATCCATCGCAAAGGATAGATATTTTTTATTATTACTGGATGAATCGGCTGACGAGTTAGGCTAAATCCAATGCACGACAGTCCCTTGTCGACCACCCCACCGGAACGGTATCACCCACCGCCAGCCCCATCTTGTCGGACGCGTTCGGAACTTTTACGATAAAGTCGTCGTGTCCACAAACGCTCATGCGAACCCGCATATGATCGCCAAGATAGATCAGCTCTTTTACCTGGCCGCTAAAGAGGTTGTTGCACAGCCCTTCCGCCGGATCGAGGAAGACCCGTTCAGGGCGCAGAGACAACGTGCTGCCACTACCAACGCCATCAACATTAATACTCTGCGCACGAACCACTTCGCCGGTTGGCAGCTTGACGTCACAGTGATCGTCTTGGACTGCAAGCACAGTTCCGGACAGTTTATTATTTTCGCCAATGAACTGTGCGACAAAAGAGTTAATGGGTTTTTCGTAAAGCTCAGAGGGTGGGGCAAGCTGCTGAATACGTCCGTCTTCGAAAACTGCGATACGATTGGACATGGTCAGAGCTTCAGACTGATCGTGGGTCACATAGACCAC
>SDWN01000261.1 GCA_004195305.1 Neptunomonas sp.
GTCTCGACACGCACCCGACCATTACCGTATTTAAAGCCGTTATCGATCAAATTTCCCAGCATCTCCATCAGATCACGCTCGTCCCCGGCGAAGTTCAGCGCGGCTCCGGCCACCTCAAAGCTACGGTAACGCGCCGGGTAAACCTTGGCCATCACCTGGCCGATGCGCTCGGCCACCTGCTGCACCGAGACCCGCTGTAACAGCGAGTGCGCCGACACCGATCCGGCTCGACCGAGTTGATGGCTGATGATCTGATCCATCCGGTCCACCTGCTGCTGCAGCTGCTGCTGCGCCTCATGCCGCTGCTCTGCAGTAGCGCCTGCGCCAGCCTCGGCTTGATTACGCAGCACGGCCAGCGGCGTCTTCAGGCTATGCGCCAGATCGGCCAGGGTGTTGCGGTAGCGCTGTCGCCGCGCACGCTCGGTGTCGAGTAACAGATTAAGGTTACGGGTCAACGGCAACACTTCACGCGGGAAGCGGCCTTCGAGTTGCTGCTTCTGTCCGGTCTCAATCGCTTTGATATCCTCCGCCAGCAACTGCAGCGGCCGGAGCCCCCAACGCATCAGCAGCGCCTGCGCCGCTAACAGCCCCAGCCCCAGCAACGCCAAGCCACTCCACAGCTGGGTCCGATAACCGCGCACGCCGGCGTTGAAGCGGTCCGGGCGCTCCAGGGTGGTAAACAAAAAATCGCTGACCTGGCCGCTCTCGATCTCCCACAGTACCCGGTAACTGTAGAAAAACAGCCCCTCAGCGGTCACCCCGAACCGCGACATGCCGACCTCAGGCAGATCGGTCGGCAACGCCAACGCCACCCCCAGGCTGGACTCAGAGCGCCACAGCGTGTTGCCCTGAGCGTCACTGACCAACCCAAACAGCCCCGAGCCGAGTTGACTAAACCGCGGCTCCTGCAGGCTCGGCGGCATCCACAGCACCCCGCCACCCGCTTCTGCGGCGGCAAGCAGGACATAACTCTGCAATTCCAGACGCTCGCGCTCGGTCTGCTCCAGGCTGAGGCGATTGGCCTGATCCAGAATCAACGCGGTGATGCCGATAATCAGCGGCAACAGCAGGCACGAAGCCAATCCCAGGCGGGCATTGAGTGAATAGGGGATTTTCAAGTTCAGACGGCGCAACGGCACAGATCAATCGATCCCGGATTCGGACACCAGCACGAACCGGTAGCCGCGTCCGCGTTCGGTGGCGATCGGTTTAAGACTCCCATCAGGATCGAGTTTTTTGCGTAACCGGGTGATAAACACTTCAATCACATTACTGTCCCGATCAAAGTCCTGATCGTACAGGTGCTCGGTCAGCTCGGTCTTGGAGATCACTTTTCCAGCCTGATGCATCAGGTATTCGAGCGTGGCGTATTCATATGCGGTCAGATCAACCGGCTGTTCATCGCGCAGCACCAACTTAGCCGTGGTGTCGATCTGCAACGGACCAAACACAAACGTTGGACTGGCCTGGCCGACCGAGCGACGCAGCAGGGCATTGACCCGCGCCAACAGCTCTTCGGTATGAAAGGGTTTGGTCAGGTAATCATCGGCACCGGCTTCGAGTCCTTCGACCTTGTCCTGCCAGTCACTGCGCGCAGTCAGGATCAGGATCGGCAACCGCTGCCCCAGTGTGCGCAGCTCCCGAATCAGCTCCAGACCACTGAGCCCGGGCAGCCCCAGGTCGACAATAGCCAGGTCATACTGCCACTCCCGGGCTAGGTACAGCCCCTCTTCACCATCGGGTGCCAGGTCGGCGACATAACGGCGCGATTTGAGCATCTCTCCCAGCTGCTGGCGCAGCGCCTGTTCATCTTCAACCACCAAAATACGCATCGGTTCACTCCTTTGGCGCAGACTTGTCGAAAGGACGCTGTTTGCCATCTTTGGCATCGATCAGCATCAGCTTAACCCGTCCTGAAGGCTGTAACAGTTTGACCCGATAAGCCCGGCCTTTACCACTTTTAACCGGCCGCAGGTCGAGAATTTTGCCGCCGTAGTTGCGTTTGATATGCTGCGCGGCCTGCTCCCGATCCATCACCGGAGCCGCATAGAGCGTACCGGAGAGGAGCAGCGCAGCAACGAAACAGAGGATCCCGGATCGCTGCCTGAGCTGTTTCGATTGTCGCTGTATTGATGACTGTGCCACTCTATCCCTGCCTCCCGGCCGGATCAGAATACCGGCCGTACTTGTACCTGAACACGAAGTTTATCACCCGGATCATAGTCCATGCGGGTGTTGTATGTCTCGCCTCGATAACGGTAGGTTACGTTGTAGCCGATGATCTTCTGTTCCCAGCGAGTCTCGTACTCGGTGCTGCAGCGCTGCTCATCGCGATATTCAACCCGGCTGTTGCGGCCACGATTTTGTGCGCCGATATCATTACCGATCGCCGCCCCCAACAACCCTCCTGCGAGCGTCTTAATATTCTTGTTATCCCGATGATGGCCACGGCCAATACTGTTGCCGATCGCCGCACCCACAATGCCGCCAAAAATAGCCGCAGTATTAGAGCCTGAACCACCGCTGGGCGCCTGGTAACGGATCTGCTCGGTCCAGCACTGCTGATGTGGAATCCGCTGAGCGATAGACTCCGTGATCGGCTCCACGGCGACGACTTTGGCAAATGTTTGCCGGGCCTTGCCCTTACCGCCGTGGCCCCGATCGTGTCGGTGCGACGACTCGGCCCATGCCTGACCCATGCCCAGACTGGCAACGGTCAAACCGGTTATCAGGAGTCGTGTGATAGATGCTGAGTTCATGACGCTATCCCTTTTGCTGTGATCTTGAGCCTAGGATAACGGGGCAGAACTGAATGCTAACTGAACTGAATCCAAGCCGCGGTAAAACAGCCGCGAGGCGTCGTCTGACCCACTCACGTCCCAACGCTAACAGCCTGCACAAGGCAGGCTGTTAGCGGGATATCTTTAGCTGTTTACCTTTATGGGGCACAATCAAAGGATCGCCTATATCAGCTCTTGCACTTAGCGCAGGTGCTCAGGCCCACCAACTTATACGCCGGACACCAGCCGATCAGTGCGGTCAGGAGCGGTACGACACCAATCCAGCCCCAGGGGCTCTGTGGACCCACAAAAACCAACGACAACATCACGATGCCGGCAATGATGCGCAAGGATTTATCGATTGTACCTACGTTCTTTTCCATGATGATGCTCCTACCTAATAGTTGGGTTAACTCTGCTTGACGGCGTTGGCTCACCCGAACAGCGGGTTTACAGGCCAAGGAACCTAACCATAGAGGAGCGCGCTGGAGGCTTCAGTGACAAGATCACATATCCGTAAAATAGTTTTATTGCTGGTTAACGCTCCCCGACCTGGAGTGGGTTTGGCCGATCAGATTCTGTTGTCGGTCTCCAAGACCACGGCGGCACAATAACATCGCCTCGCGAAATGGCGGCTGATGCCCTCTCTCCAACTGACTATACTGAAT
Source organism: Neptunomonas sp. (assembly GCA_004195305.1). Lineage (GTDB taxonomy): Bacteria > Pseudomonadota > Gammaproteobacteria > Pseudomonadales > Balneatricaceae > Motiliproteus. The sequence goes on from SDWN01000261.1 coordinate 3,449, forward strand.
CTCAAGCCCTTGACGAAAACACCACCCGCCTGGCTGCAACATGTAGCACGCGGCATGAGCCGGTTTGCTCGGCTATGCAGGCGGCCTTGTTAAGGACGCCTGCCGTGGTTAATAAATGGTTGTTGGCCAACGTGTCGTACGCCGCAGCCAGAGGCGGTCAGGAGGCGTGATGAACATTGATGAAATGAGCGACGAAGAGAAGGCGACAGCCGCTAAAAAGCGTTGTCGCAGACTGGATCTACCGGGCGACCTACTGATCAGCGGATCTATGGGGTGGACACTCCTGCCACAAAAACAAACCCGTACGGAGACAGCCAGAAAGAAGACGCTAGCGAGTGCGGTGATGACGCTTTGGGCGTAGGTGCCATAAACCTGTCGGACTTAACCCGGATCTACCCGGTAACCGCTGCTGCGTTGCTTTATCCATGTACGTTTGCGGCAATTGCCGACATTGATCCGCACCCGCCAGAATGGCGGCCAGCCTCGCCAGGTTCAGTGGCCGGAGTGTTGGCGCGGATCAGGATACCCTCGCGGTGCACTCAATCCATTCTGGGCGGCAATCATCGGAGGCCTCTTTGGCCTCATGGAGTGCGATCAGGAACTCGCGGGCAAGTTCAGCGGATCGCGCACCATGACCACCTCAAGCGGCTGATAACGGCCCCGCAACGGCAGTTCCTGAACCTCATCGGTAATGGCCAGTTGGGCACACTCAAACGTTTGTTTTGAAACCAGCAGCGGTACCTGGGAGGGCTTGCATTGTGATTCCAATCGCGCCGCCGTGTTGACCGTATCCCCGACCGCCGACAGTATCGGTGAGCTGGGTGGTCCCATGGCGCCGACAATCGCCTCACCGCAGTGAATGCCTACACCGATGCGCAGCGGCTGCTCCAGCTCCTGTTGTAGGCGCAGATTGAGCTGTTCTACGCGCTCAAACATGGATCGAGCGCCCTTAAGGGCTTGTCGACAGGCGCTCTGCAGATCGCTGTCCAATCCGTAAATTGCCATTAGGCCGTCACCGTTAAACTGAGCGTAATGGCCATCGGTTTGCTCCAGTGCGGCCGACATCTCGGCGAAAAATTGATTAAGCACAAAAACCACGTCGTATGGCAGGCGTTGTTCGCCCAAACGGGTGGAGTCGCGCAGATCAACGAACAGCACGGCCAGCTGCTGCTCTTTGCCTTCGATGCCACCCGGACGGCGCACATAGTCCATGCCATAGCCAGGGGGTATCAGTGGCACAACCGCGATATCAGCACACAGCTGCACCTGGCACGCCAGTCGTGTAGAGGGATCCGCACGGATTCCATCAAGGGCTATGCGTTCTGCCTCTTCCGGTGGCGGTAATTTCTCCAATCCACGCGTGACCCGGACACGACAGGTGGTACAGCGGGCACGTCCGCCACACACCGACGAGTGGTCGATGCCCGCAGATCGCAAGGCATCCAGCAGGGTCGATCCGATCGGGGCTGCTATCATCCCCCGAGCAGGATGTTCGACCATAATCGAGCCAAAATTGACTCGATAGACCGCTCGCACATAGCGCGCCAGCATGACCAGTGCCAGAACCCCCCAATAGATAGTTAAGCCGCGCGCTTCGAGGGTGCCGATAAACGCCATCATCGCCGGATCCTTGGCCACCAACTCTGCCTTGCGCACCGCCATATCAACGCTGCCCAACTCCCACCCCATCCGATAAAATCCCAGCAGCGCCAGCAACGGCACCAGGGTCGCCATGATTTGCCACAACCATTGGCTGTCTCGATAACCCTGCTTGAGCCGCAACCAGTAGTGTAAGCCCAGTAACAGATGCCCCCACACCACCAGGATCAATACTGTCTGCCACTCAACCTTATAGGGCAGGCTCCACAGGGCGGTGATCACATGCCGGTACTGGACTTCAATATCCATCAGCTCCATGGTGACCCGCGTGCCGATCAGGTGCACCAGCAGCAAGGGTGGAATCGACAGTCCCAGCAGCAGTTGGGCTGCTTCCCAAAGTGGCATGCGCAAGGTTGTACGGTTATAGAGGGAGTGGAACGCCAGCAGCAGATGGGTTAGCAGCGAGCCGTACAGTAGATACATCATCGGCCAGGTGCCCCAGAAGGGCGCAAGCACTTCACGCACGGCCTCCATCGCATCCAGCGACGCCAGCCCGAGGGCGTGATTAAGCAGATGCAAGCTGATAAAGCTAGCCAGCACCAGGCCGGTACAGAGTCGCAAATTTCTAAGCATAAGATTCAAGGGTCCCCAAATGTCTGAGCCTATGAGTCATTCCGTCGATAATGGTTCCTGCTGTTGCCGCGTCTTTAATTCAGTGGCTGAAGGTAGTCTAGTGGCTATCTCCTGATATCAGCGGCTTAAAAACCACGACTACCTGCTAAGATGCGGTTATAAAGGGATCAGCGCCCTGATCTGGGTTTAAT
>SDWN01000490.1 GCA_004195305.1 Neptunomonas sp.
CAAGCAACCTTCGAACCAGAAAGCTGCTCAAGCTCAAGTGGTCGTTATTTGTGCAATGGCTTAATGTTAAGCAATGACACAAACATCGAAATCACGATGGTTCCGAACAGAAAGCAAAAGCCACTCTGATAAATACCAAGAAACCAACTCAGTAGGTCCGCTGGCTGGAAGGCACTGGATAGGGTGAAATGGATGTTCATGGCTTGGATCAGTGGCCATAACGGCAGCGCGCCCTGAGTGTAGTCGGGTATGTCGTTAAACTGCCCCAGTAAGGCGTAGCTGGTCGCAAATAACATCATTGCGGTGAGAAAGTTGGTCAGGCCCAGGACGATCACCCGGCCTGAAGCTGCCACGGCAGTGCCTTCGGTAATTTTACAGATGCCAAAGAGAATGACGCCTAGCTCTTTATTTAGAATGCCCAATACTCGTAATAATAATGGCGCGGCTATCCAGCTACTCAGCAAGGGTGATAACAGAAATAAAATGAGCGATCCAAACAACCAATAGACGATATAACGCTCGGATAACACGAGTCTTCTGGATCGCCATTGTTGCTGTGCACTGCTACCAACTTCATGCTGAAACTCGCGCGATTTCAGGTAACTGTCGGCCCAGAAATAAGGTGAAAAGCTGTAAATGGCTCGGATACAGGCCTGTACGGTGTCGGTGAATGTCATTCGCCTTCCAGTAGGGTGATTTTCTGGCCTGGCCAAAGTAACGGTAGGTCGTGCGATGAATCCGATTTATTAACGCCATGGCCGAGGATAAAACTGGTATTGGATAGCCAGGGTCTTATTTGATCAAATCCGGCATGCCAGGCGTTACCATTTTCTCGGGCATCGTAGATGGTTACGAGCGCTTGGTTGATCTGCCGATAAAGCGATGGTTTAAGACCACTGTCCCCGCTATACCCCAGCACCGGTTTATCATCACCATTCTCATCAATAGAATAAAGTACGAATCCGAAGCAGCGTTCGGAATGTTGAGCCGCAAAAAAACGTAACGCTAGATCCTGATCTAGGATGATGCGCTGCCCCTCGTCCGCACTAACCCAGTCAGCCAGTTGCTCCGGTATTAATTGTTCGCGGTGCTCGGCCAGACGATGCTGTTGCAGTCGCCGAGTCACTCCGGTTTCGGCGATAACCTGAAGTCGACGACCACGAGCCTGCTCAACCCGTAACACCACCGGTAACTCGCCCGCATGGTCGGTATGGTTGTGGGTAATGATCAAGCGGTCGGGAATGGTTCGATTAGACGCGATCAGCGTACGCGTGACACCCAGTCCCAAGTCAATGAGGCAGTAAGGTTGGCTATTACGCAGTATTAATAAGCTACTGCTGCACTGCCCTTGGTAGATTGGCGCAGCCCCGCCGGCGACGCCTAATACCTCAAGGCTCAGTTGTGATTGCATCGGTGGTGACTCCGGTAGACCGAACCTAGTGTGATGACATGATCCCTGCGCGGCGCAGGAGCGCCATCATTAGCCGCGCAAGGATCGTTAACGATCAGTGTGATCATGCGTTTTCCGTTTAGAAAACGTCTGCGCGTTGGCTGATTTTGAGCTCCAGCTCGTTAGCTATCGGCTTAATATCTTTCATTAGGGTATAGATGAAGACTTTCTTGCCACCGACCGCGTCAATCTCAATCCCTCCCTTTCTCAAAAAAATACCAAGTAAAATAAACAGACCAAAGGCGTAGAGTACCGGCGCATTAAGATAGTAGGCCGCCCCCATTCCGACCGCCCCGATCAGGTAGGGGATGGCATGATCTTGACCTTTGAAGGTAGTGAAGCCCGCGATTCGGGCCGGGTTGATGGTGAACTCGGTGGTGTAGATAAGAGAGTTTTTCTTATACGTCATCAATGCCGCAGAGCCAATTTTTTCGGCATATTGCTCCCGTACCTTACCGACGTCGTCGGTCAATTCTCGAAACGTTCCCGTGCTGTTAATCGATCCTTCATCTTTATAAAACAAACTAATAAAGACCAGGCTCAATACTGTGGCAACCGTCGGCATGATCCAGCTAGGCTCTGTCTTCCACAGATAGATATTACCCACCAGCAAGGGTATGCCTAACACCATGTAAACATAATTGCGGGTTTCGATTCGTGAGATGCTGGTGATCTCACCGAGAACGAATGAATGCTTTGCCGCATTGAACACCTCGCGGTTGACGATCTCCTCGCTACGAACGGCAGCAGCAGGCGGCGCTGGTTGTTTGTTTGAAAAACCGCAGTTAGGACAAAAATCGGCTTTATCAGAGATTTCCTTTGCGCATTCAGGGCAACTGATTAATGCCATAGAACGTACCTTTCCATTTGATAGTTAAAATTTTATGCCTCATTAGTCGTTGCACAGCAAGACTACAAAAGCCGTTTTGTTAGCTGGCGAACAAGCTTTTGAGTCGATTCATCAGCCGGATCTCTTTTTCAAAATCCTGATGCATTTCCCGTTCGATCAGATCAAGCTGACGTGTCGTTGCATGACCTTTTTCGAGCACCTGATCTATCGCGGTAACGGTTTCCGCCTGCTCAGTTTTCCACTCGCTCCAGGCTTTCAATACCTCCATGTCACTACCGCCGCTGCCATCGGGTACCGGAATGCAGACATGATTAAAGCGGCGCGCCAAGGTGTGGAGGATTTCCAGATCGCCTGTGGTTTCTAGAATTTTGACCAGATCACGCAGGTTGATCCAGTGATCTTGTTGATCGGGGCTGCATTGGTTGCGAAAGGTCCCCAGGGTTCGGCCGATCTCTTTAGCTAAGCCTGCGGTCTTGCCTGGATAGCCATCAGCAGTGGCTTGAACCGCTAACCGTATAGATCTCATTCTTTATTTCCCTAGTACAACTGGACCGAGCGGTAATGATACAGTTTTGATCTGTTTGGTTGAATTGTTCTTAAGACAAAGCCTGAAACTTATAATTGTAACTTCTTCATACCTCTCAGGTGCGAGCCCGCTAGCCATGCTTTAGGGACCTAAGGTTGCTAGTTTAGGATCCGAACGGGCTATTTTTCTATGTGAAAACGACGCCGCAATTCCCATAAAATTCATTCGCAAGCGTCGGTATTGTGACTCCAACATTAACCAACAGGAGTTCACATCATGCAATTGAATGGCGCATTGGTAGAACAAGTCGGATCACGCTTTTGTCTGATTCAGGTAGCGCCCAGCATTGTCGCAAATATGAGGCATGCTGCGTTTATGATAATTCGCTGCCAACGACAATTCCCCGAGTTGCCGATAGTACTGGTAAGTTCCGCACCCGGTGTAGAGCCGGAGTTTTTTGGCTGTGGAGATTTCTGTGAGCAAGCCAAGCTGCTGGATCTGTACTCCTTAAACTGGACGCAATACGATCTGACGACTTGCAGCGTTATCGGATGAGTGGCGTAACTCTTATTTGGAAAAAGGGCAAAAAGGGGCAAAAGGGATCAGCTCTCGTCTTTTGCCTTTCCTGATGAGATCTCATGCCGCGGGCCCCATGCAGCCTGTTGTGGCTGCGTTTCAATGACTTTCCTGATTACCCATGATCCTCAGCTATCACAGCGACGAGCGATAGGAATACAGGCTCATGTAGGGTTATGTATGCGATTACCGTTGCCAAACTCACCTGAACACCGTAATGACAAGACCCAGGCTCGCAACCGGACAGGTAGCACCGTGGGAGCCTGCCCGCAGGCGATCTTTTCGCGAGAATAGATCGGTTCAATCATGACTGAGGTATGTGGGTAATCAGGATGACTTTTGGTTGTGCGGATAGGTATTAACCCGGAGGGTTAATAGGAGACGCAAGGATGCGTAAATATTGGTAGAAGGCCAATGCGAGCCCCAGAAAATCAAGCAGTTCCAGCAACGGCGGCAGATTTTAGGGGCGATGGACAGATAGGTATGGAACCTATTTGACCACCAGGTTAATAGTACTGGCAGGTAGTGCGAATATCTCCTGTGCGTTGTGCCTTAACCACGTTCAATGGACTATAAGAGACGTATGAATCTAAAAGGAATTGATCATGCGAGCGGCCATTCAAGATATTCATCAAACATCTGATCAGGCGTGGCATTCGCAGCCTGTCGACGCTGTTTTTGAACAGTTTAAAACCTCTCCAGCAGGCTTATCCCAGCATGAGTCGCAGCAACGCTTAGCGCGGTCTGGCCCTAATTGTCTAATCCAGCAGCCGACTAAAAGTCCTCATCAACGGTTTCTGGCCCAGTGTCATAACGTTCTTATCTACGTATTGATGGTAGCCGGAGTAGTCACCGCGTTGCTGGGGCACTGGGTTGATAGCGGCGTTATCCTGGGTGTTGTCATTATTAATGCAGTGATCGGTTTTATTCAGGAGGGCAAGGCGGAGAAGGCGCTGGATGCTATCCGTAATATGCTGCCGCAGCAGGCTATGGTAAAGCGCGATGGCGTTTTCACCTGTCTGGCGGCTGAGCAGTTGGTACCCGGCGATGTGGTGCTGCTGCAATCCGGGGACAGGGTGCCTGCTGACCTGCGGCTGTTCAAGTCCCGTGAACTGCGCATCGATGAGGCGATGCTCACCGGTGAATCCATGCCTGTGGATAAGAGTCCGGTTGCGGTTGCAGCGCAGGCGTCTATAGGCGATCGAACATCGCTGGCGTACTCCGGAACGCTGGTTACCTATGGCCAGGGTCAGGGGGTGGTGGTCGCCACCGCGGATGCGACGGAGATCGGCCGCATCAGTGGCTTACTGCGGCAAGTACGAACGCTAACGACGCCGTTGTTACGGCAGATGGATCGCTTTGCGCGTTGGCTGACGCTGGGGATCGGGCTTCTCGCGGTGGCGACCTTTGCTTTCGGCGTGTTGCGCCAAGGTTACTCTGTGGCGGATATGTTTCTGGCTGCGGTAGGGCTTGCGGTAGCGGGTATTCCTGAGGGCTTGCCAGCGATCATGACCATCACGCTGGCGCTCGGAGTGCAGCGTATGGCGGCTAAAAGGGCCATTATCAGGCGTTTACCTGCGGTCGAAACGCTGGGTTCGGTGACCGTGATCTGCTCCGATAAGACCGGTACCTTGACCCGTAATGAGATGATGGTGCAGACGTTAGTCACAACTGCCGGTCGCTGCGAAGTCAGCGGTAGCGGTTATAACCCGCATGGTGGTTTTAGCGTCGATGGGATCGATGTGACGGCTGATGAGATGCCGGAATTACAAGCGTTGGTTGAAGCGGCCCTGCTCTGTAATGATGCAACACTATCCGGGGTTAATGGGCAGTGGATGATTCAGGGTGACCCGACTGAGGGGGCTTTAGTGACTCTGGCGCATAAGGCAGGACTGGAGTACCAGCGCCAGCAGACGCTGTTCCCCCGCACCGATGCGATCCCCTTCGAATCGCAGCATCGATTTATGGCGAGCCTGCATCACGATCATGCCGGGCATGGTTTTATCTACGTCAAAGGTGCGCCGGAGAAGGTGCTGGAGATGTGCTATTGGCAGCGCGTGGAGGGTAAAGATCAACCGCTGCACAGGGTTTATTGGGAACCGCAGATGCACGCTATGGCGAGTCGGGGTCAGAGGTTATTAGCGATCGCTTTCAAAATAGCCGAAGAAGGGCAGCAATTCCTTGATTTTCATGACGTGGACGCCGGTCTGACCCTATTAGGAGTCGTAGGCATTATCGACCCTCCCCGGGAAGAGGCGACTCGAGCGGTTCGCACCTGTCAGGATGCCGGTATCCGGGTCAAGATGATCACCGGAGATCACTCCGTGACGGCCAGCGCCCTGGGTGCCCAGATGCATATCGGCGATGGCGTCACGGCGATCAGCGGCAGCGAGATAGAACGTTGCGATCAGCTGCAGCTCCAAGCACTGGTGCAGCGCGGCGACATCA
>SDWN01000509.1 GCA_004195305.1 Neptunomonas sp.
AGATGTGTATAAGAGACAGGATAATGATATTTCGCTATGTTGTCGGTTAGACTGGCGACGTTATCAATTGATAATTCAGCAATGCTTACTTGGATTCGTCACGCAAAGGAGTTGTGATGCTTCACCCTGCCGTTCGTTTTTGGAGTGCCGTTGTTCAGTGTCGACAATGCCTTCGTCACCTGTTATCGCGTTGTATGCCGGGATTTTTGCTCTGTTTACTGAGTGCAGGAAGCTTTGGCGCAACGCTATCTTATACCTTGTCGGGAGAGGCCCAAGGAACGGGAGGGATTAGTATCTGTGCTGCTGCCAACACGCCGGTATTCGGTTACGCTGCGGCGGGTATCGATACCGATCAGGAAGTTACCGCGAACCTTACCCAGGTGCTAAGTGGGAGCAATAATCAAACGCATCGTTTCGATATTCCGGCCGATACCTATGCCTATCTGGCTTATCCAGCATCGATGGGATTGGTGACGATGGTTGACCCGGGCTTTGCTCCCTCAGGAGGATTGGATGGTGCAAGCTGGCCACTGGGGCAGTTAGGATCTGAGTATGGACCGATTGTTGTCACACGTATGATCGATGGGGTTGCGCGTGAATGGTATCTGTATCGAAGCGATTTTCCCTGGGGTGGTTTTACTCAGCTGGATTTGTCCTTTCAAAACCCCGGCCTGACTCAAGCCTGCGATATGCAGGGTAATAATTGTTATCCCTTGCAACCACCGGTTTATGGCTTTGCCGCTGAAGGGGTGGATACTGATCAGGAGATTATCGACAACCTGACCAGCACCCTAGCCAATAGCCAAAATCAGCAATTGCAGTGGGTTGTACCTGAGGGGGCTTATGTCTACATGGCTTATCCTCGCGAGCTGGGGTTGGCGACCTTTAATGTAGCGATGCGCACGGGTTGGGATGGTGCCGGTTGGGTTGAAGATGTTTCGATGGATACGCTGGGGCCAATCACGGTACGTCGAACGGTGGATGGAGTGAGCGCTGATTGGAACCTTTACCGCACCGATTTCCCCATAGGTGGTATCCAGGAGTATGTGATTCATTTTGACAATCTAAGCACCGAACCGCTGTGTGCCGCGGTGTTGTTGCCGCCGGAGCAGCAGCCCAGCCCGACGGTGTCTGCATCGCCGGTGTGGGCCGAAGGTCCGGAAGGGATCGTAACGGGTACGGAGCTTGCTGAATTGGCCCTGCAGGACGTGCAGGTCGCGCCTCTGGATGGGACTCAGGAGTTTGTATTTACGGCCCTTGATTTGAATTTCGGTTACTTTACCCATCCTGCGAGCCTGGGTGTCGCAACACTGCAAGATCTGGCGTCTGGCTTTGCTGGTGGTTGGGACGGGGCAACGACGCCAGTGGGTGCCTTCCCCGATGATCGGGGCCCACTGCTGATCTTCCGGCGCATAAATGGAACGCTTGAATCCTGGTATCTGTACCGGATGGATTTTAATCTTAATGGACCTTATCGGTTTCGAGTGTGGTACGGGGGGGCGTCTCAGCCGTCGGATGGATCGCCGTATATAAGTGGTATAACGGTGCCCCAGTGGAGTAGTGATCGACCTGACTTGGTCTCGATGGATGCCTTAGGGCAGTTACAGTTTGCCGAGGTTGCCGAGGACATCCCTGTGTCTGTGACCACGCAATTTAACGGGGTTACCGACACCCAGACCATACTGCTGAAAGCGGTATTGTCGGCCCCGGATCAGGAAGCGCCGGTGGTTACCCCGCCTGCCAATATCACAGTCGCGGCCGTAGATGCCAGTGGCGTTGTTGCGACCGAGAGTGTTATAGCGGCCTTTCTAGCCGCAGCGACGACGACTGATAATGTCGATGGTTTCCTTATTCCAAGTCATGACGCTCCCGACATATTCCCTCTAGGTGAAACCGCCGTCACTTTCAGCGCCACCGATGCCGCCGGTAATACGGGGACTTCGCGGGCGACGGTGAGCGTTTATGACGCCGTTCTGGATAGTGACGCCGATGGCCAGATCGATTTCTTCGATACCGACGACGATAACGATGGTTTACCCGATGAATGGGAGAGGGCGAACAGCTTTAATCCGCTAGATTCCACCGATGCTAGCCTAGATGGCGATAACGACGGTGTGAGTAACTATGAGGAGTATCTCGCAGGCACCAACCCAACACGTAAAGACACCGATAACGACGGCGCTTCGGACGGTGACGAACGGGCTGAGGGCACCGATCCACTGGATGGTAATAGTATCCCCAGTTGGATGATGCCCTCGAAAGGGGGCTGGCGGTTTATGCTGGAGGAGCGGCCATAATAGCCGAGCTATTCATAAAGCGGACCTGTGGGATCGGGTCTTATTTGAGTGTTGGGGTTCGTAGTTTATACCGCGACGCCAAGCCTGTAGTCTTGATTTATCACGTGATTTTGTTATTGGAAGGGATTTTGCCCGCGATGTGTAGATTTAATAGGGCAATGCCGAGCCAAGGTCACTACCGAGTGCACAAGAGATGGGATGGTATTCACTATGATTTTTAACGTTTCTTATCTCGCTGTCTTCTGCGTTCTATGTGATTAATATTTCTAGGTTTTATTAATGAGCTTTTTGGAATCAAATACGTTCAAAACGATTGTGGCGCATACACCGCTGATCGCCATCGATCTGGTGGTTGAGGATGAGCACGGCTGTATTCTGTTGGGCGAGCGTAAAAACCGCCCGGCTCAGGGTTTCTGGTTTGTGCCGGGCGGGCGGATTCGCAAGAACGAGCGTCTGGATGAGGCCTTTCGACGACTGGTTACCGAAGAGCTGGGTTACCAAGCAGAGCGTTCCGATGCCCAGCTTTTGGATCTGTACGAGCATCTGTACAGTGACAGCGTGTTCGGTGAGAGACCCGATACCCATTATGTTGTGGTGGCACATCACCTGCGTGTTCATCGGGCTGATCTCAAGCTACCGCAAGAGCAGCACAGTGATTTCCGCTGGTGGAGCAAAACAGAAATGGCGACCGCTGAAGAAGTGCATGTGAATAGCCGGGTGTATTTGGACAGGCTGTGACCGGGGAAAGGAGAAAGGGAAATGGAAACAGATTCAAGGTATTAGGTACAAGGTGTAAGCAGGGCATTGAGGGGGCTCGTACCTCGCACCTCTGCACTGGACGTGACGACCAGGATTAAGGTTGCTAGGATAAGGTACGGGTGCTCCGTTAACCACCTAGGGGATATTAAGTGCCAACCCTACTGAATGCAAAAGGGTTCAAGTTCTTTTTCTATGCCAACGAACATCCACCAGCTCATGCACATGTGGTGAAGGCTGATGGCTGGGCCAAAATCGAGATTGAAACCAGCGTGGTGGTGTATTCATCGCTCAAAAAGCAGGAACTCAAGGAGTGTCTGGAGCTATTGCACTTGCATAGGCAGGAATTTTTGGAGGCTTGGTATGACTGGTTTGGCAGGTAAAGAAGTACATTTTGACGACCATTACCTTCACGTCGAGCTGAATGATGGCCGGCGTATTTCAACCCCGCTCAGCTGGTACCCTGAGCTTGAGCAAGCCTCTGTTAAGGTGCTGCGTCACTACCGTTTTATCTGCGATGCGACGGGTATCGAGTGGCCAGATATCGATTACCACCTGAGCATTGCGGCCATGCTGGAAATACCTTCCCAGCAGGTGGCCTGAGATCACGGTGGTGGTGACTATAGGGGGAAGGGGAAAGGTTCAAGGTTTTAGGTACAAGGTGAAAGCAGGGCATTGAGGGGGCTTGAACCTCGCCCCTTATACCTCGCACCTCTCACCTTGCCCCCCTGAACCGATGCGGTATGATAAACCCAAATTTTAGGAGCCATGCTGCCCATGCGCCTGACATCAGAACAGCAGCGCCAGATCAACACCATTCTTAAACGTTATTTCGGGACAGACTCAGAGATCCTGTTGTTTGGCTCTCGCGTTGACGACAATGCCAAAGGTGGAGACCTTTATATTGAACCCGAAATAAAAGCGGCTGATGCCATCGTTGACGCGAAGCTGGATGCTATGGTGGCGCTGCACAAGGCACTGGGTGACCAAAAAATAGATCTTGTTATTAAGCGACGGAACGCTCGCGAACTGCCCATCTACCGAATTGCCAAGGAAACAGGCTTGCCACTATGAACCAGGACATGTGTGCAGGTGCTCTCGGCGTTTGCGAACGCAACGCAGATCGTCTGCGCTGGGCGATGAAAAGACTTTCTCCGCTCATGCCACTACTCCCCGAGACGCTGGCGGATATCTCCGAACTGGATCTGGCAGTATTTGACCAGTTTATTGTGCGCTTTTCTAAACTACAGGATGCAATGGGCGCAAAACTGCTACCCGGTATTCTCCAATAACCCAAGAGCAAGGAGAACTGACCACCTTTATCGACAAGCAGAACCGGCTGGAAAAGATCGGTGCGCTGGCGTCTGCAGACCAATGGTTAAAGCTACGTGAGATGCGCAATCAGTTTGCCACACCCTATATTGCCAGCAGTGATGACAGGGTTGGCGACTAAATCCACCTTGTACCTATCTCTTTTCTCCTGGCGACTGAGCATTCAATGGAACTGATCGAAGTCGACAACAACGCCTGCAAGGCTCTTATATCCACTCAAGGCGCACAGCTTTTGCAGTGGCAACCCACACACACATCTGATCACGTACTCTGGTGCAGCGACTTGGCCCATATTCAGCCCGGTAAACCGATTCGCGGCGGGGTGCCTCTGTGCTGGCCCTGGTTTGGCAAGGCCAGGCAACCTGCTCACGGTTTTGCGCGCATTCTGCCGTGGCGCCTGATCGAACGAATAGATAAAACAGCAGTGACCTCTCTGGTGTTTGAACTGACGGATTCCGCGTTCACCCGCGAACTGTGGCCGCACCCTTTTGCGGCTCGGCTTAGCATGGTATTGGGGGAAACCTGCGAGATTCAACTGATCGTGGATTGCCTGAAACCCAGTACCGGCGCCCTACACAGCTATCTGCAGGTCGGCGACATTGAGCACGTGACGGTGACCGGTTTAGGCATGCGCTATCAGGATGCGTTGCAAGGTCTTTCTGAGCAATCAGCAGAACTGAGTTTGCAGATCGGTGGGCCGGTCGATCGCATCTATACCGAGCCCGAGTCTGTCACCCGGCTGCAAGATACTGCGTTGGGGCGTTCTGTTACTCTAGAGCACTGTCACCATCACGATCTCGTGGTCTGGAATCCTTGGCAGTCAGGCGCGGCTGCCCTCACCGATATGGCGGATGAGCAGTATCGACAGATGCTTTGCCTGGAAACCGCCGCTATCAATCGTCCCCTAATCGATACGTTGGCGCTGACTATCAGCGTTGCTACCCTTTAACCCGATGTCAGGTTTTTCTATTTATGCTCACTCCCAACCTCAGCGCCTCTATTCTTGAGTCCAGTGGTATCAGCTTCGGCACCAGTGGTGCCCGCGGCCTGGTGACCCAGTTTACCGATCAGGTATGCGCGGCTTTTACCGTTGCGTTTATCGACGTCATGCGACAGCACTTTACATTTGACCGGGTAGCATTGGCGATTGACCTGCGTCCCAGCAGTCCGGCGATGGCCGCCGCCTGCGTCACGGCCATTCGCAATGCTGGGCTAGAAGTCGATTACTATGGTGTGATCCCTACCCCGGCCCTTGCCTTTCAGGCGCTACAGGATGATGTGCCGGCGATTATGGTGACCGGCAGCCATATTCCGTTCGATCGTAATGGATTGAAGTTTTACCGCCCCGATGGCGAGATCGAAAAAGCCGACGAGCAGGAGATTTTGTCGGTTCAGGC
>SDWN01000514.1 GCA_004195305.1 Neptunomonas sp.
AGATGTGTATAAGAGACAGAATGCAAAGAGATCGTAGCGCAAGCAAGTGATTACCTGGAGCATGAACTGTCGCTTCAGCGTCGTCTTCAATACCGGGCGCACCTACTGCTTTGCAGCAACTGCCGCCGGTTTAATCGGCAGTTTTCTGCGGCGATGGCGATGCTCCGCAACGCCCCTCCCTCGCCACCGGCCCCGCACCGCATCGATGCGATAAAGCGCAAGATCGACAGCCTGGAATGATCTCGCTTGAGTCTATGGCTGCCTCAATACTTTCAACACCCCGCCCAAAAAGCAGCGCTAGCCGCTGAATGGGCTAACCGGGCTTAGATTCAGCTATCCAGACTGGCCGCCTGGATCGCAGTCAGGGCGATGGTGAAGACGATGTCATCGACCAGGGCGCCACGGGACAGATCATTAACCGGCTTGCGCATCCCTTGCAACATCGGCCCGATGCTGATCACATTGGCGCTGCGCTGGACCGCTTTGTAGGTGGTGTTACCGGTGTTCAGATCCGGGAAGATAAACACCGTAGCACGTCCGGCGACAGCACTGTTGGGTGCCTTGCTGCGGGCGACGCTCTCCATAATGGCGGCATCGTACTGCATCGGCCCGTCAATCAACAGATCAGGACGTTTTTGCTGGGCAATCCGGGTGGCCTCGCGGACCTTTTCAACATCGGCGCCCTGGCCTGAGGCACCGGTGCTGTAGCTGATCATCGCGACCCGGGGGGGGATGCCGAAGGCGCTGGCCGAATCGGCGCTTTGAATGGCGATATCGGCCAGCTCCTCGGCATTGGGATCGGGGTTGATGGCGCAGTCACCGTACACTAAGACCTGTTCCGGCAAGCACATAAAGAACACCGACGACACCAGATTACAGCCCGGTGCGGTTTTGATCAGCTGCAGCGGCGGACGAATGGTGTTGGCGGTGGTATGAATCGCACCACTGACCAGACCGTCAACATGATCCGCTTCCAGCATCAGAGTACCCAGCGCAACATTATCCTTGAGCTGCTCTTCGGCGATCTCGGCGGTAACGCCCCGATGGCGACGCAGCTCAACCAGGCGCTCGACGTAGTGTGGACGGATCAGTTCCGGGTTGTAGATCTCGATGCCGTCACCCAGCTTAATACCCAGCCCCTCCGCAATCCTGCGAATCTCCTGCGGGTTACCCAGCAGCGTGCAGCGGGCGATACCGCGATCGGCGCAAACTGCGGCGGCCTTGATGGTTCGCGGCTCTTCGCCTTCAGGCAGGACGATATGCTTCTTGGCCAGACGGGCACGCTCAATCAATTGGTAGCGGAATGCCGGTGGTGACAGGCGGCGCTCCTTTTGACCCGCGGTGAGGCTGTTAAGCCAATGGGGATCGATAAAGGAGGCGGTAATACCCTTGATCTTGTCGATCCGATCCGCGTCATCGGAGGGCACTTCGCTGTTAAAGTTCGGGATGCTTAGCGCGGTTTTCCAGATATCCGTGGTGACACTTAATAACGGTAAGCCGGTAGCAATGGCGTCATGACAAAGTTTCAGCACCGAAGGATGGGGACGCGTACCCCCGGTCAATACCAGCGCAGCCAGATCGATACCGTTAAGTGCCGCCAGGCAGACCGCCATAATGATATCGTCACGGTCCCCCGGGGCGAACACCAGCGTGCCGGGGGTTAGCTCGGCGACCATGTTGGCGACGGTTTGGGCACAGATGGTGATGCGATGGACGCGACGGCTATTGATCTGCCCGGCGTTGATCACCTCGGCGTTAAGATACGCGCTCATATCGATCACCCGTGGCGACATCATCCGTTCGCGCCAGGGGATACAGGAGAGCAGTTTGAAATCATTGCAGAAGAGCTTGGCGCTTTGTTGAATCTCCGCGGTGCCTAAGCTGTGGCTGACGCTGTTGCTGGGTAGCACGTCCAGACATAGCTTGCCGTTCTGATCTACCGGTGCGCCCAGCATGTTGAGCACACAGCCGATCACCTTGGGATTATGGATGCCACCATAGGCGCGAGCGGTGATGTCGATATGATCCTGCAGCGCTTCGAGGGAGTCATTACCCGGGGCGGCTACCAGAATGACATCCGCGTCCAGCGCTTTGGCCACGCGTTGATTGATACGGGTGGCGTAGGGCTGAGTACGGGTGGGCACCATCCCCTCGATAATAACGATCTCCTCGTCACCGGCACGGTTACTCTCGTAACGCTTGACCAGTTCCTCCAGAACCTCATCCCCCTGGTCGCTACGCATCAGCCGCTCAACCTCACGGATCGCCATCGGCTCGGCGATGCTGTGGCTGCAGGAGCTGCGCAGAATATCGACCGAGCGGTCGTTACTGGTATCACCGCTGGCGGTTTGAGCGATCGGCTTGAAGAAATGGACCTTGATCCCCTGGCGCTCCAGGGCATGAAACAGACCCAAAACGGCCGTAGTCAGGCCGGTGCCTTGACTGGTTGGTACCAGCATCAGTGCGTGTGTCACTGCAAATCCTCAAGATATCGATATGATGGTGCGACAGGCAAATGGCCCGAGCTTAGCATCGTGGGTTAGGGCGTTACCGGGGCGTGACCTCCGACGAGGAGGCTGACCAACAATAGACTGACCTACTGCGAAATCCGTATTTCGGCCAGATTTGACGCTCATTTTTGGCAAACAGAACCACTATTCACAAGCTGCGTCCCTGCAGCTTGCCCTACGGGCAGCTATTGCTGTGTAAATCGGCTGTCCTGCCGATTTATCTTCGCAAATGAACGATAAATCTGACTCAAAATACAGCTCTCTCGCTACGATCGCTATTCTCGGTCAGCCTCCTAGGGCCGTCACGCTCAGGGTAAAGCGTGGTAATTTTACCCGGCTAGGATAAAACTGCCAGACATATGTTGCAGTGCGAGTATTGTAGTGCGAATAGTGCTGTGCAAATAGTGCTGTGAAAGAAAACCACCGATGCAACCGCGATACGAACGCCTAGCAGGCTGACCCGGAGATCAATCATGCCAGGCATGGAGGAATCAATACGCCTCTCAGGCGTGGATTTAGCCGAGCAGGCGCTGCTTGGCTTGATTTATTTTAACCGCCAGATAGTTGCTACCGCCGCGATCCGGGTGAACTTTTTGCATCATCCGTTTATGCGCCTGGATGATCGCCTCTTTGCTGGCACCGGGTTCGAGCCCAAGGATGCCATAGGCTTCGTCCATGCTGATATCAGCACTGTCTGGCGCCGTATGCGGGCTGTCCGTTTGTTCCGAGCCGGAAGCCTGAATATCGGGCCGATGGCGCTCTATATAGGCATCCAGCAATTTAAGCCCTTCAGGGTCCTGCCGGATCGCGTGCTGATACAGCTGCGCCAGCTCCGAATCACTTAACGCCTCTAAATGGCGACCTGCGAAGGAGCCGTGAATAATATTTCCAGTAATATCACCGCTGTCATGATCCAGAGACATGACCAGCCAGCGCGTTGTGATCTGCGACTGCTGGCCTGCCGTTTGTTGGCCTGGTCGATGGGACTGCTGCTGTTTCTGTTGATTAGACAGCCAACGCAGTAACGGCAAAATCAATGGCAGCAACCTGCGTGCGAAAGGCAACAACGTGCTGAACAGGGCGACCAACCAGTGCAGTCGTCCCGTGAGGGCTAACCAGAGCCCGAGCAGCGCCAGCGTGACTAACAGAAGCTGGAGTAGAAAACGTTTACCACGTTGCGGTGCGCGTTGTAAAAACCAGCGAACACCAACAACCAGCACCCACAGTGTTAGCGCTAAAATCAGGATACTCAAGAGGTGTGGTGCTCCAGTTGCCGGGTCAATTGTTGTAGGGCGGCCGAGCCACGGAGGTTAGCAAGTGCGGCTCGGCCCGCAGTGGCATAGACCGCAATGGCGCGGAGGAGTTCGCTTAATGATTCAGGGCTGTGCAGGTCAAAGCGGCAATGCGCGCCGTGGCTGAGCCGGGCCATCTGTTTGAAGCCGTTAGCGGCACTGGCGTTATGACCCTCCTGAAACAGGAACAGCGGCAGCCCGCGCAAGCCGCATTCTCCGGCAAGCTGACACAACGCATCCAGCGGTTCTTCGATACAGTCACCGATAAAGACTAACGCCTGTACCGGTTGCTGACGGTGAACGCTGAGTGCGTGCTCCAGCAAACGCATGATCTGGGTCTGCCCACCCAAGCAGTGCACGGCCGTCATCGCCGTAACCAGCTTGTCGGCCCCCTGGTGCCAGGGACTGGAGCGCAGCTCGTCATAGCCGCGATAGAAGCAAAGTTTGACCTGAAGCTGCCCCAGCTCTCGGGTTTGGGTAAACATCTCCGCTTGCAACCTACACGCGGTATCCCAAGTCGGCTGGCGACTGGCCGTGGCATCCAGGGCAAAAATCAGCCTGCCGCCCGTGGTGGTTTTAGCGGGCGCAGGATGGCGTTTGATTTGATCCAGAAATTGTTCGACCGGATTATTGACCCGCTGGGACGGTATTTTCGGAGCGCTCATCGGCAGACACCAAGGCTAAGGGTACGCTTAGTATAAATCCGTTGCGGCCTAGTCTGGAAGCGCCGCAGCGCGCAGAGCTCTGATCAAGAACTGACACCGGTCACGGCCAAGCCACCATCCACAAGCCTGCTCCATTACAACTGCTGCTGCATGAACTCCAGAAACGCCCGCCCCGCCTTGGAGAGGTAGTGGCTCTTCTTCCAGCCCAAACCCAGATGCAGAGGGATCGGCGGCTGAAACGGCACAGCAACCAGTTTGTCTTCCAGATCAAGAATCATCGACAGGCCGGTGCTGACCCCCACACCATCGATCACCAACGACTTGAGCAGTTCGACCAGGTTGGTTTCGAAGCGGATATCCAGCGACCGGTTGTTTTGGCGGCAATACTGGCTCACCGCCTCCCGCAGAAAGTAGCCCTCACGAAACAGCACCAGCGGCTCGCTGCAAAACATATCCAGGCTGATCGACGCCTGCGCAGCAAACGGATGCTCGCAGGGGACGCAGGCCACTACCTCTTCATCGAACAGCTTAACCACGCGAATCTGGTCATGCGCCCGGTCGCTGCGGATCAACGCCAGATCCAGTTCACCGTCGAGCAGCATCTGCTGCAGAGATGCAGTACCCGCTTCAATCAGATTGATCCGCACTCCCGGATAACGGCGCTTAAAGGCCGATAATACCGACGGCAGGTAGTAGGCACTGAGCATACTCGATGCGCCAAACTGGACCACGCCCGACTCGACCCCCTTGAGTTCCTGCAACTCCCGCTCGGCTTCGTGGACGCGCTCGAGAATCAGCCCCGCATGCTTGAACAGCACCTGGCCGTCGGCGGTCAGGGTCATCTTGCGGTCGGCCCGATTGACCAGTTTGAGATCGGTTTCATCCTCCAGCTTACGGATCGACATACTCAGTGCCGACTGAGCGATCCCCAACCGCGCGGCAGCCTGGGTGAAGTTCCCTACCCTGGCCAATTCGCAGAAGTAGCGCAATCGTTTGATATCCATCGTTCCGGCTGCCATCGCTATCGCCTCCAGCTGTTGGTATCACCCTACGGGCCCACCTATCAATATTATTGATTGAAAAAATCAAAGCCATATATTGTACTTATTTCCATCAACTCGCTACCTTGTTAAAAAAATAGCTATTAACCAGCGAGGCACATCATGAGCAATAACCGCACTCAATTTCAGTGGGACGACCCCTTCTTCCTGGACGCACAACTGACCGAAGAGGAGCGCATGATCCGTGATGCCGCGCGTGATTATTGCCAAGGGCGGCTGATGCCCCGCGTGCTGGACGCCAACCGCAACGAAGTATTTGACGT
>SDWN01000730.1 GCA_004195305.1 Neptunomonas sp.
TACCGACACAAAACAACAGCAGTGATTCGAGCTGCAGTCCAACCATACAAACCATCGCACCAAGAATCCCGATGATGTTACCCAGGATAAAACCCCGGCGTCGCCCAATCCGTTTCATCAACAATGAAGCCGGCAAGGTCGCAAGCATCATACCGCCAAACTGGGTCGCGACGGGGAGCGTGGCCAACATCGGGTCTGCGGCGAGCAAATGTCCGATTAACGCGCTAACCGACACCAGCAACACATTGCCTGTCACCAGCAGCGCCTGACAGGTCGCCAATAGCGTGACGTTTGTATTAATAAAGTGAGATTTCAACCGCTCACGCATCAGTCTCTATCTTCCAGCAACCTACGGATATACTCGGGAACCACCTTACTTGCTGGTCCATAAATCTGTTCGGCGAAAGTTGATTTTTGCAACGGGGGTTGCAGATTCAACTCCACGGTATGCGCACCTGCAGCCAACGCCACCTGTGCGAATCCATTGGCTGGATAAACGTTACCGGAGGTACCGATGGAGATAAACAGATCACAACACTCCAGGGCAGCATAGATACGATCCAGCGCCATCGGCATCTCACCAAACCAGACGATATCGGGTCGTAAACTACCCGGCTGATCACAGCATTCACAACGGCTAGCTGGACTCATGTCGGCATTGACTTTAAATACCTGCTGACTATAGACGCAACGCGCTTTACCCAGCTCGCCATGCATATGCAGCAGCAGGGACGACCCCGCACGCTCGTGCAGATCGTCAACATTTTGAGTAACCAGTAAAAAATCCCCGTTAAAACGCTGCTCCAACTGCGCCAACGCATAGTGTGCTGGATTGGGCTGAGTCAGCGGATGGCGTAACTGCTGGCGACGCATATTGTAAAAACGATGAACCAGCTCAGGATCACGGGCGAAGCCTTGGGGCGTCGCAACATCCTCTATTCGATGCTCTTCCCATAGCCCATCACTGGCACGAAAGGTACGCAAACCAGATTCGGCGGACGTACCTGCGCCAGTCAGTATCACCAGGGATCGAAACTTAGCCACACAAAACCTCTATACAGACAGCTAGTTATGCCCACCGCAAACAGCAGGTTGCCGACAACGATAGAGATTATTGTTGATAAAGGAAACCCGTCAGGCAACAGAAAGCTTAACCGCAAAAATCGGACCGAAACTAAGAAGCCGCTGGTCAAGCCCCTTGCGACCTTGGTTTATTAGCCCCTCAAAGCGAAAATATGAAAAAAGCTGCGGTTTAACGCCAGGATTACTCCAAACACTGCAGCCGGTAACCGTGTTGGTGAACGGTCTTTATCTCATATCCGCTGCCCTCTAGTGAGAGCGCCTTACGCAGCCGACTGATGTGCATGTCGACCGTCCGGGTATTAACCCGCTGACTCACACCCCAAACCTTGGTCAGTAATCGATGCCGTGACAGCAATTGATTCTGATGTGTGAACAGGTAATCCGCCAGACAGAAATCCTTGTCGGTCAGGACCACGGGCTCCGAGTTACGGCTCACCAAGCGTTGCTTTCGATCGATACTAAACACACCAAACCGCTGCACCTGCGGCAGCTGCTCTTGAGTAGAGTGTTCAAAACGGCGTATCAGAACCTGAATTCGTGACAGTAACGCCTCGGCTTGCAGAGGCCTGACAACATAATCGTCCGCCCCATACTCCAGCGCTCGGACAATATCGCCCTCGGCCCGGGGCTGACTGACATAGAGCAACGGTACCCGTTCGGATTGACTCGACAAACACTGTCCGATCAATTCACAACAGGCTTGATCCGCACAGACATAATCGAGCAATACCAGATCAAACGGCTGCTGCGTAAGACAGGCTAAAAATTCCGTTGGCTGAGAACAGCAGGTATACCGGTGGCCAGCCTGATCCAGCCAGCCCATGATGGTTTCCGCCAAGCAACGGTCGGGCTCAAACACCGCAATATGGAACATCACACCCCCTCTCGGCCAAACCGACACTCTCTGGTTACTTCAGGCTCAAGCGCTAACTAACGCCTTAAAGTATAGGCGGGTAGGAAGGGACGCGGTTCACTAATTTAGAATAGAAGATCGAGCGACTAGGAAGGAAAAAACAGTGGGCGCTGAATTAGCCGAGTGATTCACGCCCATTACCTCGCCAGTCGAACACAGCCGCTAGGAGGCTGACCGAGAATAGCGAGCGTAACGAGAGAGCTGCATTCTGAGTCAGAGTTATCGTTCATTTGCAAAGATAAATCGGCAGGACAGCCGATTTACACAGCAATAGCTGGCCGTAGGGCAAGCAGCAGGGACGCAGCTTGTGAATAGTGGTTCTACTTGCCAAAAATGAGCGTCAGATCTGGCCTCTCTCTAACTTAAAAGAACCGGGTTTCGCACGACTGCATGGATGCAGGAGGTAGAGTAACGCAGGAGCGGTTGCCGAGCAGGTCAGTCTATTGTCGGTAAACCTGCTAGGCACCGTCCTTAGGATCAAACTCGGCCAGCACCGCACGACGACTGCTCAGCGCACGAAATCGATCCTGCTGCTTATTGTTCATCGCGCCAATGCTGACATTGAGCAATTTTTTATTGCAGATGGCCAGCACCTCTGCGCTCATCTGCGGCTGCAGCTGAATCAACTCATAACCGGTTTGAACCAGATTAAGCAGCACACTGGGGCTGTTAGGGACTGTCTCTAACGCATTCAGAAAACAGCCTAGCGCCTCCTCAAAACGGCCCTTACGATACAGCCCCATCCCTTTAAGATTATTGCGCCCCCACTCGGTTTCGGTGAATACCCGTCGACTGAAGTCTGCTTTATAGTCTTCAGCGCTTTGTTGCAGCAACGTCCCTTCGACCCCCTCAAGCAGGTTGTCTAACTCTTCAGCCTTGGCGCTATCATCGAGCGTTTTATAAACCTCAAACGCATCTTTGGCCGCAACATTGGCACGCGTAATATCACCCGACAACCGGTAGGTTTCTGACGTCATCAAGCGTGATTTAAAGCGTACTAATTGATCCTTTTGATACTCAAAAACCACTTTTTCTAAGGTTCTAACCGCTTCCTGCTCAGCTTTTGAGGAGGTCACACCGCCGCGCACAGAAACCTGAGTTTGCAAACACCGCGCCAGACCAAAATAATCATGTTGTTGCTGGTGACAGGAGTGCAGCGCAAATTTTACCGCGCTGCGGAATGCCGCGATGGCGACAGTCCAATTACTGTTTTCACTGGCGACATTTGCCAATCCGGATTGCAGTACCGGCGCCGTTGGCTGAAGCTTAACCGCACGTTCAAGTAGCTTCTGCGCCTCGCTAGTACGACCGATAGCACGATAGACCTTCGACAGCCAGTCAAACGCCTCGATACTTTCAGGGGTGCGCTCCAACACCAGATTAAAATGCGCCATCGCCTCCGTATATTGGCCCTGATTATAGGCACAAACCCCCAGCCCCATGTAAGCCCAGGAGGAACTCCGGTCTGCAGCCGTCCGCTCAAACAAAGCAACGGCCTCAGTATAATTCTCAACAGCCACCAGCAGACGTCCTTGAAGCCGGGTCAAATAGGACGCCAGAGTGGGAAACTTGCGTAACAACTGCCCGATCAACTGCAATGCCTTGGCGTTATCACCTTGGTCTATCAACTCTTCGGCTGGCCGGATTGCCTGCTTGAGCTTGATCAGCTTTTCGAGCCGGTTAGCAAACAGCTTCGGATCGATCGGCTTAACGAAAAACGATTCCGCGAAACACTCCAGAGAATCGTTGGCCATCCCGGAACTGCCCTCGGGCAGGATCAGGATATAGCTATGCACCGCTTTTTTGAGCCCTTCATAAACCGACTCTTCAACCACCTGATAGCCGTTTTTTTCGCCATCGCCTAACCAGTTTTCAATAAAACAAAAATCAAAAGGCTGCATCCGCATCATGCTCAAGGCCATATTGGCCGATGACGCCACGTGTACCTCTGCCGCCCCCAACGCGCTGACCTGAGCCCGTAATACGCCAAGCGCATCGAGCTTTTTAGCCACGATCAAGACTGTTTTTTCGGCGAGGATAGCCCCCATACAGATCCGTCCAACTCAAGTAATGTCATGAGAATAGCAAAAACCACTTACCACTCAAGCGCTAATCCGGCTTTTAAGGTAAGAAGTCTGATTTAAGTCACTAAGAACAAAAAAGCCCTGATATCTCAGGGCTTTTTAAGATCATAAAGCGATCAATTATCTAACAAGCTACGCCCTTTGCTGGCGGCGATGCGCATCCGCAACGCATTGAGCTTGATAAATCCGGCCGCATCTTTCTGATCGTAAGCCCCCGCGTCATCCTCAAAGGTCGATATAGCGGCATCAAACAGGCTGTCATCGGAATCCCGCCCGACCACATCAACATTACCCTTGTACAGTTTCAACCGCACCAGACCATTAACGTTGCGCTGCGAGTAATCGATCATAGTTTGCAACATCTTGCGCTCTTCGGTCCACCAGAAACCATTATAGATAATCTCAGCGTAACGCGGCATCAATTCATCTTTAAGGTGCGCAACCTCTCGATCCAAAGTGATCGATTCAATCGCCCGGTGTGCACGCAGCATGATGGTTCCGCCTGGCGTTTCATAACAGCCACGCGACTTCATGCCGACAAAACGGTTCTCAACGATATCCAGACGGCCGATGCCGTTAGCACCACCTACCTTATTAAGATACTCCAACACGGTAGCAGGACTCATGGGTTCACCATCAATCGCGACGATATCACCGCGCTGATAGGTCAGTTCCATGTAAATGGGTTTATCCGGAGCATCCTCAGGGGACACACTCCAGCGCCACATATCCGCTTCAGCCTCGGTCAAGGTATCTTCCAAAACCCCGCCCTCATAGGAGATATGTAACAGATTGGCATCCATGGAGTAAGGCGACCGCTTGCCTTTCTTAAAATCGACCTCGATATTATGCTCTGCACAATAGGCCATCAGGGTGTCACGTGAGGTCAGATCCCACTCACGCCAAGGTGCGATCACTTTGACTCCGGGCTTAAGGGCATAGGCTCCCAGCTCAAACCGAACCTGATCATTACCTTTACCGGTGGCTCCGTGAGAAATGGCATCGGCGCCAGTCTCATTGGCGATTTCAACCAGGCGCTTAGCGATTAACGGGCGGGCAATAGAGGTGCCTAACAGGTACTCGCCTTCATAGACAGCGTTAGCGCGGAACATCGGGAATACGAAGTCACGTACAAACTCTTCACGCAGATCTTCGATATAGATCTCTTTAACGCCCAGCGCCTCCGCTTTGGCACGTGCTGGCTCAACCTCTTCACCCTGACCCAGGTCAGCAGTAAACGTCACCACTTCACAGTTATAGGTTTCCTGTAACCATTTAACGATGACCGAGGTATCCAAACCACCGGAATAGGCCAATACAACTTTCTTGATATCTGACATTACTCACTCCGTCATAGCGCCGCCACCCGAGCACTGCAGCAACGATAATCGAACCAGAATCCGGTCCACTCAATACAATCGGCTAATTATACACGCAAAAACTTCGGTCGGAACCTCAGCCCCGACCGAATCATCACCGCCCGCCTAAAAATTTGACCAAGACCACGACCCACTTACTCTTCTCGCTCCAGACGAATGGTCACACGGCGATTACGCGCTCTATTTTGGTTACTGTTATTCTCTACAACGGGGTAACGCTCGCCATGATAACGGGTCGTCATCATCTCTTCTGCCACACCCGTTTTGCTCAGATAGGCGCTGACGGCATCCGCCCGATCGCGAGAAAGATCGCGGTTTGGCAAGCGACGACCAAAACTATCTGAATG
>SDWN01000733.1 GCA_004195305.1 Neptunomonas sp.
GCACCGAGGGTCTGGGCCAATGTTCGGACCTGGCGTTTGCTCAGTCCGAACAGCGGTGCCAGATCGCAGGCACCATCGCCGAATTTGGTATAGAAACCGGTGATGTTTTCCGCCGAGTGGTCGGTCCCCAGGACCAGCCCGCCAATCAGTCCGGCGATATGGTATTGGGCGGTCATCCGGGCGCGGGCTTTAACGTTGCCTTTGCAGAAATCGATGCTCGCCTCGGCGGCGTTGAGCAGCCCCTGCTGCTGCAGACCCGCCAGGGTCTGTTGGTGAATACCCTCAGTGCCGGGCTTGATGTTAACGGTGACGCGGGCGCTGGGCTGGATGAATGTTAATGCGCTCTGGGCATCCTGTTCATCGGCTTGGGTGTCATAAGGCAGACGAACCGCGATAAAGCGGTATTGATCACTGCCGGATTGTCGATTGAGCTGCTCGACAGCCAGCTGCGCCAGGCGGCCGCACGTGGATGAATCGACCCCGCCGCTGATGCCTAAAACCAGGTGGTGCAAGCCTGCGCTTGTTAGTTGGGTTTTGATAAAGTCGATGCGACGTTGAATTTCAACCTGGGGATCGATCTCCGGCAGTACTTTCATTGCGTCGATAATTGTTTGGCGATCCATCTTCAGGTCCAGTGTGGTGGCTTAAGGTTAATTCAAGCGTGGATTATTCAACGGACAGGCCGGGGTAGTCGGGATAATTTTGCTCCAGCACGCTTTGTGAATTGGCGGCCAGATCGGTTAATCCAAGCTCGGTATAGCCGTACACCATCACCGCCAGGGCGTCGGCAACGGCGGTAGATTGGGCAAAGTTTTCCAATACGTAGCGGCCGCGGTTGGTTGCCGCGAGCAGGGCGCCGCGCTTGATGTAGTACCGGGCGACATGGATCTCGTACTGTGCCAGTTGGTTGCGCAGAAAGATCATGCGTTTGCGCGCATCAGGCGCATACTGGCTGCTGGGGTAGCGATCCAGCAGGATGGCGAAATCTTCAAACGATTCCTTGGCCGCGCCGGGGTCGCGCTTCGACATGTCGGTTGGCAGGAAGCGATTGATAATACTCTGGTCTTCAAGAAAGCGGGTAAGTCCGCGCAGGTAGTAGGCGTAATCGATATTTTCATGCTGGGGGTGGAGACGGATAAAACGGTCGGCGGCGGCAATCGCCTCTTCGGCTTTGCCCTGCTTGTGGTAGGCGTAGATCAGCTCCAGCTGGGCCTGTTCGGAAAAACGCCCGAACGGGTAGCGTGACTCCAGTGCTTCCAGTTTTTGCGTTGCCAGATCGAAGTTGTTGTCAGTCAGAAACTGGTTGGCCTCTTCCCAGAGTACAGTCTCGGGGATATCCGCTTCACGATTATCTCCACTGAATAGAGCACAGCCACTCAGAACGCTGGTAAAGGTTAGAACAAGCATTAGCTTGACGAGGTACTTCATCGTCCAGATCTCAACAGTGGATTATAGGATGTTAGCCAGTGCGGCATCGAGAAACCCATCCGAGTCGCGCCTGAAAGCGTTGGATTCGGTTATACTGGGCGGATTATTTAACCACAGCGGCCCTTTAAACCCAACACTGTTAGTGGTTGGGTTGATGTTGGCGCCGGACAGGACTTTCATGACCCAAACGATTCATCTCCAAGCCACCGTACCCGACCATCTGGGAGGGCTTCGCCTTGATCAGGCGGTGGCGCAACTGTTTCCCGAACACTCCCGCTCCCGGCTGCAGGGGTGGATTAAAAATGGAGAGTTGCTGGTTGACGGCAAACAGCTCCGTGCCCGTGAAAAACTGTTGGGCGGTGAGCTGGTTGAAGTGCAGGTCGAGCTGCCGCAAGAGGAGCGCTGGCTGCCCGAAGCGATCGACCTCGATATCGTCTACGAAGATGAGCATATTCTGATATTGAACAAACCTACAGGTCTGGTTGTTCATCCGGGGGCGGGTCATCACAATGGTACGCTGCTGAATGCGTTGCTGCACCACTGCCCGGGTATCGGGTCGGTGCCGCGTGCTGGCATCGTGCACCGTCTGGACAAAGAGACGACCGGCCTGATGGTGGTCGCGAAAACGCTGGAAGCGCAGACCGATCTGGTTGCCCAGCTGCAAGAGCGGGCGATGGGGCGTGAGTATGAAGCGGTGGCGATCGGGGTCATGACCGGCGGTGGTTGTGTCGACGAGCCGATGGCGCGGCACTCCAAGCAGCGCCAGAAGATGGCGGTTAGCCCGATGGGCAAGGAAGCGATTACTCACTATCGGGTGCTGAAAAAATTCCGCGGGCACACCCATATCCGACTGAAGCTGGAGACCGGTCGGACCCATCAGATTCGTGTGCATATGGCCCATATTAGTTATCCCCTGGTCGGCGATCCTCAGTACGGCGGCCGGATGCGGCTGCCCAAGGGGATCAGCCTGGAGCTGCGGGAGACCTTGAGTGGCTTCAGGCGTCAGGCCCTGCATGCCAAACGGTTGGAGCTTTACCATCCGGTAACTGAGGAGTTGATGTCCTGGGAGGTGCCGTTGCCTGCGGATATGCTGGCGTTGCTCGAAGAGCTGGCGCTCGATCTCAAAGATATGGATCCTTCCTGAGATGTCCCAGGGGGCGAAGAGCGACTCGCTACAGCTAATCGTCCCTGACTGGCCGGCACCGGTAACGATTGGTGCGCTTTCCACGACCCGGGTGGGCGGTGTCAGCCAAGCCCCATTCGGGCGTTTTAACCTCGGCGATCATGTTGATGATGATCCTGAGCATGTTCAGACCAATCGGCAGTTGCTGCAAGCGGCGCTGGATCCCGGTGTCCGCTGCCAGTGGTTGCGCCAGGTGCACGGCACCCGCGTGGCCCGGTTAACTCGGCCGAGCCCGGTGCAAGAAGCCGACGCCGCCGTGACGGGCGTGCCCGGTATCGCCTGCCTGGTGATGACCGCCGACTGTCTCCCCGTGCTATTTTGCAATCGTCAGGGTACCCGCGTGGCGGCAGCACATGCGGGTTGGCGGGGTTTGGTGGACGGGGTGTTGGAATCGACTCTGGAAACGCTGGCGGTCCCTGCCAATGATCTTATCTGCTGGCTGGGCCCTGCGATCGGTCCGCGGGCGTTCGAGGTCGGCAATGAGGTTCGGCAGCAGTTTTGTCGCCAGCAGGCCGAGGCCGAAACTGCGTTTGTGCGCCACGATCGAGCCCGTGACACCTGGCTGGCCGATCTCTATCAGCTGGCCCGGTTGCGTTTAGTGGCGGCGGGTGTTGGTGCTATCTATGGCGGCGATACCTGCACCTTTGCTGAGCCGGAGCGCTTCTTCTCTTATCGCCGCGATGGCCAGACCGGGCGCATGGCGTCGTTGGTCTGGATCAAGCCCTGACGTCGGCGACCCTCCCTGTAGCATCTTTTTAATTAGTGTTGGCTGATATTGTCGCTCTGGCGGCGCTTGAATTTTGCGCAAATGCCTATACTTATAATCATCATGATTCAAATTTGAGCAGATTTTTTCGAGCTATCCGAGTGTCTGATGAGGGGGTTCTATGAGACTTGACCGTTTAACCAGCAAGCTGCAAGAAGCGATCGCCGAAGCGCAATCGCTGGCGGTGGGTAAAGACCATTCGGTCATTGAGCCGGTGCATCTGATCTACAAATTGCTGGAACAGAAAGGCGGCAGTATTAAACCGTTACTGACCCAAGCGGGTTTTGATGTACAGAAACTGCGTCAAGGGCTGGAACGGCTGCTGGAAGACCTGCCTTCGGTGCAGCACCCCGATGGCGATGTTGGCATGTCTCCCAATCTGGGTCGGATTTTCAACCTGGCCGATAAGTATGCGCAGCAGCACGGTGATCAGTATATCTCCAGCGAGTTGGTGCTGCTGGGGGCGTTAGAAGATAAGGCCGCACTGGGTAAGTTGCTGCGCGCCTGTGGCGGCAACGCCGCTACGCTAAAGGCCGCCATTGAGCGGGTTCGGGGCGGCGACACCGTATCGGATCAGAATGCCGAAGAGAGCCGTCAGGCGCTTGACCGTTTCACCGTTAATCTGACCGATCGGGCGGCCGAGGGGAAGCTCGATCCGGTGATCGGCCGGGACGATGAGATTCGGCGCACGATACAAGTACTGCAGCGTCGGACCAAGAATAATCCGGTACTGATTGGCGAGCCCGGAGTCGGCAAGACCGCGATTATGGAGGGCTTGGCGCAGCGGATTATTAATGGTGAAGTGCCCGAAGGGCTTAAAGGCAAGCAGGTGCTGTCGCTGGATATGGGCGCGCTGATCGCCGGTGCCAAATATCGGGGTGAGTTCGAAGAGCGGCTTAAGGCGGTGCTGAATGAGCTGTCCAAACAGGAGGGCGGTATTATCCTGTTTATCGACGAGCTGCATACCATGGTCGGTGCCGGTAAGTCGGAAGGCTCCATGGATGCCGGCAATATGCTCAAGCCGGCGCTGGCTCGGGGCGAGCTGCACTGTGTTGGCGCCACGACTCTGAACGAGTACCGCCAGTACATCGAGAAGGATGCGGCGCTGGAGCGGCGGTTTCAGAAGGTGATGGTGCTCGAACCGACGGTCGAGGATACCGTGGCGATTTTGCGCGGTTTGAAGGAGCGCTATGAGATTCACCACGGCGTCGATATCAGTGATTCGGCGATTATCGCCGCCTGTCGGTTATCGCATCGCTATATCACCGATCGCCAGTTGCCGGACAAAGCGATCGATCTGATCGATGAGGCGGGCAGCCGGATTCGGATGGAGATGGATTCTAAGCCCGAGGTGATGGACCGGCTGGAGCGCAAGCTGATCCAATTAAAGATCGAGCGCGAAGCGCTGAAGAAGGAGAAAGACGCCTCCTCGCGGAAACATCTGCAAGAGCTGGAAACTCTGATCGGTAAAGTGGAGCGCGAGTTTTCCGATCTGGACGAGGTGTGGAAAACCGAAAAGGCGGCACTGCACGGATCGCAGCAGGTCAAAGAAAAGCTTGATCAGGCGCGCCAGAGCATGGAGGTAGCGCGCCGTGAATCCAATCTGGCGCGGATGTCGGAGTTGCAGTATGGGGTGATACCCGAACTGGAAAAACAGCTGGATATGGCTAGCCAGGCGGAGATGTCCGAATCGACTAACACCCTGCTGCGTAACAAAGTAACTGAAGAGGAGGTCGCCGAGGTGGTCTCCAAGTGGACCGGTATTCCGGTGTCGAAGATGCTGGAGGGCGAGCGCGACAAGCTGCTGCGGATGGAGCAGGCGTTGCACCAACAGGTGATTGGTCAGCATGAAGCGGTGGTCGCGGTGTCGCATGCGGTGCGGCGCTCGCGGGCCGGGTTATCCGATCCGAATCGGCCCAACGGCTCGTTCCTGTTCCTCGGCCCGACCGGGGTAGGCAAGACTGAGCTGTGTAAGGCGCTGGCAAATTTTCTGTTCGACACCGAAGAGGCGATGGTGCGGATTGATATGTCCGAGTTTATGGAGAAGCACTCCGTGGCCCGGCTGATCGGTGCACCGCCGGGGTATGTCGGTTATGAGGAGGGCGGTTACCTGACCGAGGCGGTACGGCGGCGACCCTACTCGGTGCTGCTCCTCGACGAGGTGGAGAAGGCGCACCCCGATGTCTTTAATGTGCTGCTGCAGGTGCTTGATGATGGCCGCCTGACCGATGGGCAGGGGCGGACCGTAGATTTCCGCAACACGGTCATCGTGATGACCTCGAACCTGGGCTCGGATGTGATTCAGGCGTTTGGCGGTGATGAGCAGTATGAGCAGATGAAAGCGGCGGTGATGGAACAGGTCGGCACCTATTTCCGCCCCGAGTTTATCAACCGGGTCGACGACGTGGTCGTATTCCATC
>SDWN01000738.1 GCA_004195305.1 Neptunomonas sp.
GCTGGGGGCGGGCGAACTCAACCTGTCATCGGATATCGACCTGATTTTCGCTTTTCCTGAAATGGGGGAGACTCAGGGGGCCAGCCGCTGTCTGGATAATCCGACCTTCTTCAATAAATTGGGACAGAAACTGATTCAGGCGTTGGATACGCTGACGGTTGACGGCTTTGTATTCCGGGTCGATATGCGCCTGCGCCCCTACGGCCAGAGCGGCATCTTGGTGCCCAGCTTTGCGGCCATCGAGCAGTATTATCAGGATCAGGGGCGTGACTGGGAGCGTTACGCCATGATTAAAGCCCGGGTCGTTGCGGGCGATAAGCAGGCTGGCGCGGTGCTGATGCAGGACCTGCGACCGTTCGTTTACCGAAAATATCTCGATTACAGCGCCTTTGATTCATTGCGCCAGATGAAGGCGATGATCAACCGTGAGGTACGGCGCAAAGGCCTGCATGGTAACGTCAAGCTGGGACCGGGGGGGATCCGGGAGGTGGAGTTTATCGCCCAGGCGTTCCAGCTGATTCGCGGTGGCCGCGACACCCGGCTACAGCAACGCGAGTTGCGCACCATTCTGGGCTTGTTACCCGAAACCGTGGGCATGCCGCAGCAGGCCAGCGAGGCGCTGTATCAAGCCTACCGTTTTTTGCGTAATGCCGAGCATGCGCTCCAGGCGGTGGCGGACAAACAGACCCAGGAGCTGCCGCTCGAGGCTGCAGAGCAGGCCCGGGTCGCGTTCAGTATGGGGTTTGAAGCTTGGCCCGCCTTTATGGCGGAGCTGGATCTGCATCGTGACTGTGTCAGGAGCCAGTTTGCTGAGGTGATCGCCCCGGCCGACGCCGAGGACGAGAGTGAGGATCAACAGAGTGGTTGGGCGTCATTGTGGCTGGGTGAGTTAGAGCCGGAGCTGGCGTTGCAGCAACTGCTTAGCAACGGTTTCGAGGATCCCGCCGGGGCGTTGCGGTTGCTGGATAATTTACACCAAAGCCGTAAGGTTAAAACGCTGCAACAGATCGGCCGCGAGCGCCTCGACCGGGTGATGCCGCAGCTGCTGCAGGCGGTGGCCGCGCAGCAGACCCCGACCCGAACTCTGGAGCGGACCCTGCAGCTGATCGAGGCGGTGCTGCGCCGCAGTGCTTATCTGGTGCTGCTGGCTGAAAACCCCGGCGCCCTGGCCCAGCTGGTCAAGCTCTGCGGTGCCAGCGCCTGGTTTGCCGAGCAGCTGGCCAGGCAGCCGATCCTGCTGGATGAACTGATCGACGTGACCAGCCTGTACGCGCCGCCCAACAAACAGGCGCTGCAGCAGGAGTTACGCCAGCAGCTGCTGCGCATCCCCGAAGAGGATGTCGAGCAGTTGATGGAGGCGTTGCGTTATTTCAAAAATGCCCATGTGTTACGCGTTGCCGCAGCAGAGATTAGTGGCGCCCTGCCGCTGATGAAAGTGAGTGATTACTTAACCTATATCGCAGAGGTGGTGCTCGAAGGTGCGCTGAATATCGCCTGGAACCTGATGACAGAGAAGCACGGTACGCCGCAGCAAGCGCCCGGTGAGCCCTGCGATAAAGAGTTTATCGTGGTGGGCTACGGCAAGGTTGGTGGCATCGAACTGAGCTATGGCTCGGACCTGGATCTGGTGTTTATCCATAACCTGAGCGCCAACCTGAGCACCGATGGCGACCCCGCGCTGGGGAAAAAACCGATCGATAATCAGGTGTTCTTTACCCGGCTGGGGCAGCGCATCATCCATCTACTCAATACCTCAACCCCCTCCGGCCAGTTGTACGAGGTGGATATGCGTCTGCGGCCCTCGGGCAACGCCGGTATGCTGGTCAGCTCGTTGAAAGCGTTCCGCGACTACCAGCTCAAAGAGGCCTGGACCTGGGAGCATCAGGCACTGGTCAGAGCGCGGGTGATCACCGGCAGCAGCGCCTTACAAGCGGGATTTGAAGAAGTTCGGCGCAAGGTGCTGGCGCAGCGCCGTGATCGGGACAAGCTGCGCACCGAGGTTGTCGAGATGCGTAATAAGATGCGCGCGCATCTGGGAAGTAAGAACGGCGCCAAACAGGAGGGCGCGGTGTTCGATCTCAAGCAGGACCGGGGGGGGATCGTCGATATCGAGTTTCTGGTGCAACACCTCGCGCTGGGCCACGCCGCCGAGTGCCCGGAGTTGATTCAGTACACCGATAATATCCGCATTCTGGATGCCGCCGAGCAAGCCGGGTTGCTACCTTCTGAGGAGGCCGAACTGCTGCGCGAGGCGTACAAAACGTACCGCTCGCTGGGGCACAAGCTATCGCTGCAGAAACAGTCCAATGTGATCAGCGATCAGGCGCTACGTGAACTGCGCGCTGCCGTGGTGGCGGCCTGGGATCGGGTTGTGGAGGGCGTTCCAGAATAAATGCCAAGGCTACAGCGGTGGCGTTTTTACAGTGGGTCGGGTGTTACCCCGACCGCGTTAATCGCTTAGCCACTACGGCTAATTGGTACATGGCCATAAAAAGGCAATGCCTTATTGCGGCGAGGCGCGGGATGCAAAATCACGGGCAATGGAGTGGCAGGAAAGGGCACTTAGCGTTCGAGGGTGGGTTACCGCTCCCATCTACAAAGCGGACGGCAGGAGGGCAGAGATAACGCTTGCCGTAAGCGGCTAGCTAGCCGCCGCCAGGCAGTTGGCCGGTTCAAGTGAGCGTAGCGAACGACTTCACGGCTTTGTTAGACCTCATTTGCGTCACATCCAGCCGTTTGCAGTAACCGTGGTACCGAGAACCCTTGGTGACGTGCCGCCTCATCGTGAATAGCCAGCCAAGGTAATTTGTCTGCCAGGAAAGCATGATGCTTGGGCTTGAAACTCTCAGGATGCTCGAATGCGCCAAGCAGAAAGTACGTTTCGGATTGCAGCTTGCCGTCACGATACCAAAGCGAGGTGCCGCAAGTGTCACAGAATCCGCGAGTGATCCCAGGCGAAGATTCGAAAACACGTGGTTCACGCCCAACTAACTGAATCTGGTCGTCCCGGAACCCAACGAACACTGTCAGTGCCGCACCCGTCGCTCTTCGGCACGACGCGCAGTGGCAATATGACGTCCAGGTGCAGTCGCCGAACAAACGAAAGCTGACCGACCTACAGAGACAGCTGACACTATGGGCTTGGTCTTCAATCACGCAAAGCACTCCTAGCTGGTTCTTTCAATGAGGTCCAACACCGCAGCAGTGTGGAGTTCCGAGCCAGCTTGCTGTCGGTAGCTGATAGTCACTTGTTATGCATTTTTACCAATTGTGATTTTTAGGATCAGTTTCTCTGAGAAATTCTTCTGAAAGTTTGCGGATAAGTACTTCATCAGCGAGGCCTTCGCCACGAATTGCTAGCAGCTGTAATGAGGCTTTGGAGCGACTATGCTCATCAAATAATAAAGCCATTTGCTTATCTCGATTCTGTACCAGCTTGTAGTTTAAAAGATACCTGTTATGGATATGTACGCTTTCATCATCCATAGCCTCGCGGAACTCTGCGAGAGACAGCGTGCAAAACTTTTCGATAGCGATCTCTTTGATCTTTTTGAATGTCTTCCAGTCTGATTCAGTCACGCGAACCTCTCAGATGCATTTTAATATTGAGCCCCTACAAGGTTACGACACTTTGCTGCCTCTAGCGAGGCCTCTCCCTGGTCCCTCCCGCGCCGCCACCGTATCTCTTAAGCGGACACAGACCTGGGCATCAGCTTTGGGCAGAACACTAGGACTTAGCCGACATGATTAGTGCCTAGCAGCCTGTCGGACTTAACACTGATCTACTGCGGGAAATCCGACTTTGGCCATTTTTCACTCTGTTTTTCGTTAAATAGAACCACTATTAGCCTCAAAATAGTTCGAAAACTGTCTCAAATCGGTCTTCCCCTCGCAACGACCGGTCAAGTCCGACAGACTGCTAGCAAGATCCTCTGAAACTACCTGTTGACCTGTCTACAGCTTCACAGTTTATAGTGCTGCTCGTGGAGGTGGTAAACGTCACTCCAAGAGGAATAACTTGATGTATCGAGTATCGGAACTTGCCGAGCAAGTTGGGTTATCGCGAAGCGCATTGCTGTATTACGAAAAAATAGGGCTGGTAGAATCGAAGCGTCTTGGCAACGGCTATCGGACATACAGTGAGCACGAGTTCATCGACAAAGTTGCGCCTGATGCTCATTTAGACTGGTTAATAAAACAGGGCTTCAACGAAAAAGAGGCTTTTAGATTGAAATGGTTATCAAAAGATATGAACGAACACGACCTCTATATGGCAGACTTTTTGCGAGTATTTGAAGCATTGGACAGATGGGGGCCAGGCTTAGAAACGGAAACACTGAGAGCGTTATCAAAAATTCCGTTTTCTCCGAAAACCATTATGGAAGTGGGGTGCGGTAAAGGCATTGCCACCACTGTGTTAGCCAAACACTGTGCTGCGAAGATCACTGCAGTCGATAATGATGCCCCTGCGCTTAACCGTCTATCAGAACGGGCGAAAGAGACTGGTGTTGACGATAGGGTAACGATTGTTTGTGCAAGCATGACTAGCTTGCCATTTGCAGCTGCGAGCTTTGAGGTTATCTGGTCGGAAGCCAGTGCTTACATTATGGGCGTCACTAATGCGATGAAAGAATGGCGAGGTTTGCTTAAAGACAATGGTGTTTTGGTGATTAGCGATTTAGTTTGGCGTACATCTAGCCCAAGTGCAGACGTGTTGGCTTTCTGGAAAAAAGAATATCCAGGTATGACCACGACAGAAGAGCGCATTGAACAGGCAAAAGCGGCGGGTTACGAAGTGCTTGATAGTTTTGCATTAAGCGAAGATGCATGGAAAGCCTACTTTGAGCCGCTTCAGGCGCGAGTTAACGCCCTAAAACAAGAAATGGCTGATTCATCAGCGCTACGTGATATTCAAACAGAGCTGGGGATTTATCGTAGAAGTTTGGATGAATTTGGTTACCAGATGTTTGTGCTAAAGCTACAGCTAAAGACCGCCTAAACCTACACCGCTCAGCTCTATTCGTGATCGCTTTGTGTCGACTGTTGCCGCTTGGGTAACAGAGTAGTGATAACTCCCAAGTCGCAAGACCAGCCAGGGAAGAGCCGCACTGGACGCAACAACTAATTGGGACATAGCCATAAAAAAAGCCCTGCTAGGGTCAGCAAGGCTTTCGAATTAGCAAGGCTTTAATGCCGTGGGCTAACCGCGATTGGAATCAGACCCGGGTCAGCCAGCCGTGCCGGTCTTCGGTTTTGCCCCACTGGATGTCGTTCAGCGTCTGGCGCAGCTTGACGGTGGTCGCCCCCACGCCGCCATTACCTACGTGGATATCTTTGCCCTGGTAGATCAGGGTGCCGACCGGGGTCAGAACCGCCGCGGTGCCTGAAAGTGCGGCTTCACAGCCGGGTTTGGCGGCACGCTCCAGCAGTTCATCGACGCTGAGTTGACGCTCGGAAACCTTCATCCCCAGATCGCGGGCGATGGTGAGAATCGAGTCGCGGGTGACGCCGTGGAGGAAGCTTTCATCCAGCGCCTTGGTGATGATCTCGTCTCCGTCGATCAGCAGGAAGTTGGCCGCGCCGGTCTCCTGGACATCACCATCGGGGCAGAATAGCACCTGATCGGCGTTGTACTCGGCACGCGCATTCATGATCGGGCGCAATGCGCTGGCGTAGTTGCCGCCGCTCTTGATCATGCCGTTATGGGGCGCACAACGCATTCCCTGATCATCAATCAGCAGCCGCAGGCAGGCATCACCACCGGCAAAATAGTCGCCGACCGGTGACAACAG
>SDWN01000109.1 GCA_004195305.1 Neptunomonas sp.
ACATAATCATGAAACGGATCATCAATATTCCCTCTTCTTGGTTCAGTTATATCCCCCCGCAAACCCGGGAGCATTCTCTTTGTCCGAAATTGACAGGCATGGCAGATCTGAAATAGCGGTGCATCTGCAATACACCCATGAGAATAAATATGTTACGCAAATAAAAACACCTGTCATCTAAAGAGAAGACAGGCGCCAGCGCCCAACAGTAGAGTCACCATGGCAGAGGTCAACGCTACCTTCGGCAACCCGGCTACCTGGAAAAGGTCCCGTGTCTTTATGCCAGCGGATCGCTCCACCTGTGCTCATGTCGAATAACGATACTTAATTAGCTGAATAATATTGGGTTGCTACCCTTAAGTCAAAGGGTTTCAAATGGGGCTCTAAGGAAAATCCAGATTTTCAATATAAAGGGTCAAGTTCTTGAATATCCATGATTGCAAAGATAGTTGTTTGTGCTCGTATCTTATTGGCACTTAAATAACTGTAGATATTTGGAACAGTATATGCTAATAGCACAATTCTATTCGAAAGTGAGAGACATTGAAATTCTATGGGTGACGAAAAAAAAATATCGGGGTCAGCTCAGTTTGCGCAACAGCGTGGACGTCTGATCGAAAATATTTATTCGACCGTTGCAGATCCTGTTAATTGGCGCACAGTGATCAGCGAAATGGCCGCTAACACCGATTCGCGTTCGGCCCGCCTGCTGGTCATGAATTCTGATGCCACTCGTGTCATCTCTAGTGTCAAGCATAATATCGACGAGAATTATCATCGCCAGTACGTCGAGTATTATGTGAACGCCTGTCCGTGGCGGCCTGAGATACGTAAGAAACCTCCAGGCCGATTATATTCGACCTCTCTCCACTTCAGTTGCCGCCAGCCCGACTTTTATAAAAGCGAATTCTATAACGACTGGGCCGGACCACAAGATATCCATCATGGCGCTGCTGGCACCATTTTTCAGGATGATGGTCAAACGGTTCAGTTGCTGGTACAGCGCACCAAGGGACAGGGATACTTCACTGAAACAGATATCGCTTTTTTCAACGATTTTGTCCCCCATCTTCGACAAGCATTTCAACTGGCCGCCCAGATCGAGGATAGCCATGCACGGGCCCAGGCGATCAAAATTGCAGCCGGGACCGAAATACTGCCCTTTATTTTGCTGGATTACGCGTTGCGCCCCATTCACTGCACTCCGGGCGCTGAGGCACTGATCCGCTCTGAATCCATCCTGTTGCTCACCAAGGAACAATTGCGGCTTGCCGACCGGGAGTACGACCAGTGCCTGCAGCGGTTGTTGAGGAAATGTTTGATCGCCGCCGACTCAAGGACCTTTCATACCATGGGCGGAACGCTGGAGGTGCCGCGTCCCCACGGTTCACATCTTCACCTGCGGGTGAAACCTGTTCATCCGGATGTTCCGATCTGGGGAGGTCGGCCGGCAGGGTATGTTGCGGTTTATGTGTACGACCCCGAGGCAGGGATTCTCATTGATCGAGAACGATTGGGCGAACTATATGCTTTGTCCAAAGCTGAAATACGTGTGGCCATGGAAATGCTGGTCACTCCCGATCCCGCTGAGGTGGCACGGCGCTGCTTTATAAGTTTGCACACCGTGCGTTCACATCTCAAGGCGATCTTTGCAAAAACGGACTCGAAGAATCAAGCTGATCTGATAAAACTTTTGCTGGCCGGCCCCGCCCGGCGACGATAGAGGTCTATTAAATGAGCAATCAAGCTGCGTCTACCCCCCTTTGTTCCCTGTACACCCATGACAAGATTCCGCTGGCCTGCGACTGTCTTGGCCAGGGCCAGTCGCTGCTGTTGTTTGTCCACGGCTGGACCTGCCGTCGGTCCTACTGGCTGCCGCAACTTGATTACTTCAGCAGCAAATATTCTGTTGCGGCGCTCGACCTGCCAGGCCATGGCGATTCAGGCAGCGGTAAGCGAACCGATTGGGGCGTCGCGTCCTTTGCCTTCGATGTCGCTACCAGTGTCAGAGCCTTGAACGCTGAAACGGTGATTCTGATCGGGCATTCCATGGGCGGTGCTGTAGCCCTGGAGGCCGCTCGCCAACTGGGCACGACTGTGGCTGGCGTGGTGCTGGTGGACACTTTCGCCATCGACTACTGCGGGTTACCCGTCGAAACGGTACAGGCGATTGCTGCACCCTTCGCGGAGGATTTTTCGAGCGCCATTGCTGGGCTGGTTGAACAGACTTCAACGACGGCAACTCCGCATAATCTTAAACAGCAATTAATTCGCGAAATGTCTGCTGCCGATCCAGCCTGGGCCCTGCCCGTTTGGCGCGATCTCCTCTCCTGGAATCCCCAGGCCGCCTTCGAAGAGCTACAGATACCGATCCACGCCATAAACGGTTCATTGATTCCAGAGTCGGCACGTGAACGTTGTGCCCCATTTATTAACGAGACAGTCATCCCCGGGGCCGGGCACTTTCTGCAAATGGAAGATCCGACAGGGTTCAATCTTGAACTGGAGGACGTGCTGGCTCAACTCCGCTGATTCCTTGATTTTTATTTGGTTATCTACTTCGCTCCAGTAACTCTAAAACAGAACCGGCCAAAACAAAATCAGCCTCGCGCTCGCTCGCTTTGCTCACTAACCAAAAGTAGGCGCCCTGAGGCGAGCCGCAGAGCCGCAGAGAAAACCTTTCTGCTTTAGCCTTGCCACTTTCTGCGTCTTTGCGTCTCCGCGCGAGATGCGATTTTGCAGTTTCAGTCCTCAATCGGCACATTAGAGCATCACTTGTGTCAAGTGGATAACCAGTAATTTTTATACCTTTTTAGTTTCCCGTTTTGTTTTTGTTCTCGCTTCTTCAAAATCACTCATATGGGTGATTTCAACTCCGATTTTCTCTGCTAGCCTTCATTTCGATTAAATTCTTTTTCTGTTTGCACAGCGCGTTCGGTTTTCGATTGCGCAGTGGGTTGCCAGGTTAGCTTCTGGTGTCGATTTTTGAAATCAATGGGCAGGTATTTTCCTGCCTGCCTACATAGAGCGCTGTTCGTAAATAGCAATGGAATGAATTTTTTCCAGCGCAAAGCTACGGATTCCAAAGTCAAAACTGGAACCGCCGGGCTACCGAAGATAGCGATGATATTTCCTACAAGGGGGAACCCAAGGGAGTATTGGCACCTGTCTTCAATTATGGAAGATGGGTTTTTTTTGTTTTTAGGATTTAGCTTGACAATCGCGAGAAATCGCAAAACGAAAGGAAGAGGTTGGGAATGAAAAGACTATTCAGTTTATTGGCGGCACTCATTTTTGTTAGCACTTTTGCGGGCTGCGGAGGCGGAGGCGGTTCAGACCCACAAATACCTGTAGCAGCGCCAACAACGCTCTCCGGAACAGCGGCGGCAGGGGCACCGATCATCGGCCAGGTGACCGTCAAGGGCAGCCTGGGCGAGACCAATACGGCACTCATCGAAGCCAACGGAAACTATACTGTTGACGTTACCGGGCTGACAGCGCCCTACAGGCTGCGCGCCAAGGGAACTGTCGGTGGCGTACAGTACCAGCTGCACTCCTATGCCGAAGAGGCCGATCTCGGCAATACGGTCAACATTACCCCCTTTACCGATCTGATCGTCGCTAATACCGCTAGGCAACTTGCCAGCGATTTTTTCGACTCATCCAGTTTCAGCAGTCTAGATCAGGCAGACTTAGCTGAGCAGGAGACCGCCCTTCAAACCAAGCTTCAGGCCGTTTTCACCTCCCTCGGCGTTGAAACCGCAATCGATCTACTGCGCACTGCCTTTAGTGCCGACCATACCGCGGTTGACGCCGCTCTGGACATTCTCAGAATAGAGACAGATACCACTTCAAACGTTGCCACAATCACCAATCTGATCGACGGCACCTCAATTGAAGACCTCATCACCGATACGACTGATAATTCAAATACCTTGGTCGTCAACACTGATCTGGCTGTCGCCGTTACCACTCGACAGGCTGTATTTAACAGTCTCGATGCCTTTTCTGCTCTGTTTGCAACCGCACTACCCCGTTCTGCACAACTAGGCCAACTCCTGTCCGATGATTTCTTGCACGTGGATATGGGGAAAGCCCAGACCCTGACAGAATGGACTACTGACCCGACAATGGTGGGACTGTCCTTTCGGTCCGCTGTGATTGATGCCTTCGATGAGGCTGCAGGGACTGCTGCTGTTTCGTTTCAAGTCAGTTTTAATGGTGTCCTCGCTCCGGAAGTAGAGACCTGGTCTCTGACCAAGGTTAATGGGGCTTGGCTGTTAAGCGGAAATCAGGAAATCGTAGATCGTTCGTTTAATTATATCTGTGCGACCAACATTGATGGCGAAATCTGTGGTATCAACCTGAGCGCTGACGATTTTGACCCCGCCAATAACAACGACGCCGGTGTTTTGATCGACTCGGCCAAGGTCAGCCTGATGAGAGCCGGGAGTCCGGTTTCTGGCGGCGTGGTTTACATGGGCGTCCCTGCTGGCGGTGCCGCGGGCGAACTGAGAATCTATGACGCTGACTATAATAATGATTTCATGGCCTTCGGTAGCAAGGCATTTGAAATTGACCCAAGCCTCTTCCAGGCTGGCGACGAACTGCAATTTGAGCTGTTCACTGCTCCGCTAGACCTGACTGATCCAGCCGCACCAGTTGTTACAGGTACAGCAATCGCCATGTACAGCACAGCAATCACCAGTGCTCCTGTCACTGTGGCAGACAGTCCATCCTACCCCAGTGCAACCCAGAGCACCTTGACTGCGTTTGATGCCTATACAACAGAGGGCGGGAATTTAACCATCGGCTGGACGATACCGACGGGACAGACCATTGGTGAAGTCCTGTTTCAAGTCTGCGATAATTCCACCTGTCTCGATGAATACAAATGGGTGCCGTCAGCGACTGAGACTACGCTGAACATCGACACTTCTAGCCTGACCTTGGCTGACGCGCCTTACCGGACAGAGCTACGAGTGTACTCCGCAGATCCCCAGGGGCGTACGTTCTTGCATCAGTACTATGGCACCGCAAGCGCCCCAAATGTGCCACCGACAGTTGGGTTCACAGCCCAATTGCTGAATGCTATCAGTACGATCTACATCCAATACCCCACAGAAGCTGGTGGCACAAGCCAGGAGACGATAAACATCACCAGCAGCAATGGAGTCTATCTAATGAGCCTTGCTAACGACGACTTTGATGCTAATGGAGACCTCATCCTATCCGAGGTGCCGGTAACCGGCCCTGTCACACTCGAGCAAGACGGGAGCCTCAGGGCAACATACACCGAGGATGGGAATGATTTTGTCCTTACCTGGGAACTGCAGAGCGATAACGGCGCGACCCTCGTGGTCAATGGCAGTGAAGACTCTATCCCGAGCGACCAAGCTAATATCGACTCCTGGCAGGATGTCTGGACCCTGAACGACCAACCGGCAGGCTGGATCCAATAAGTTACACCAGCCTTTTTTGCCGAACGACCCTAGATAGGGCAGAGTCATTTGTGAATCAAGCTTCAAATTGAAAAGGCCGCAGGCGATCATCGCCTGCGGCCTTTTCATTGTGCTGATACGGGAGGACTCAGCCGACCTTGAGCACGATCTTGCCGAAATGCTTGTCCTCTTCCATCATGCGGTGCGCATCCTGGATCTGCTCGATCGGGAATACCTGCTCGATGATCGGCACAATTGTGCGGTCGGCGAATTTCGGCAGGGCGCGGCGGGTGAATTCGGCGACGATCTCGCCCTTCTCTAGAACCGGGC
>SDWN01000116.1 GCA_004195305.1 Neptunomonas sp.
AGATGTGTATAAGAGACAGGCTGCCATCTGTCTAAATGACCCACACGCAAAGCATCGTAATAGCCCCTTTACAGACAACCGCGTGCTACTCTACTATGCTTTCATTTAAACAAACTGCTTTATTCATGATAGCCACAGGGAGCCGGAACATGCATAGAAAACTATTAGGTGCAGCGCTCTGCGCTCTGCTACCTCTAGCCCCGGCACAGGCAGCAGTAGATGCGGCAATGGAAATAGCGGCGATATCAAGCACTCAGTCCCCCCTGACGGCGGTCGCCGCGGTTGTTAAAAAAGCCATCACTGCCCTCTCTCCAGAAGAAGCCGCGGCCACACTGCAGCAATCTATTACGCTTTACCCGGCCATGACCGAAGCACTGCTCATAGCCGCCATTAAACAAGGCCTGAACCCGAGCCTGGCCGTTACCGCCGCCACCCGCGCCAACCCAAGCGCGGTTGCGATGATCGTAAAAACAGCCATCCGCCAGAGAGGCGATCCCGTAGCCATGGTGTCTGCCGCGACCAGCGGTGCACCCGAACAGGCCAAACAGATCATCACCACTGTACTCAAAATATCACCCATTACCTCAGAAGATTCGTTAACGATCGCGGCGATTGGCGCAGGCGCCGATGCGACAGCGATTACTTCGGCACCCGCTGCGGGTAATCCAAACCCCGGTGCACTACCCCCAGGATTGTCGACCGCACCGGGACAAGGCAACCCTATTGTTAGACCACCCAATTTTAGCC
Source organism: Neptunomonas sp. (assembly GCA_004195305.1). GTDB lineage: Bacteria > Pseudomonadota > Gammaproteobacteria > Pseudomonadales > Balneatricaceae > Motiliproteus. Next base: position 748 of record SDWN01000116.1, read on the forward strand.
GAGCTGGTGGCAACGGTAACGGCGGCGGTATTGCCAGCCCATCCTAAGCGAACAACTGTCAGATTTAACCCTGACCCACCCCTTAAAACCAAGGCTTGCCGAGTGCAAGCCTGGTTGGCTTATGCACTGTTATTTTAAAACGGATTGAATCCGGGTGATTTCTAATACGGGCTAGGCGCCCCCTGGTTGCCAGCATCCTTTATACCCACACTCAAGCCACCATTCTTACCCGCAAACCTAAACTTACTACCCCGCTGATGATGACCGACACCCGACCCGCCTACGCACAGACTACAGCCAGAATCGCCTCTGGGCACACAGACCGAACCCTCTTCTACGCACTGCTTGGCATCCTGATCTGGGCACCACTACCACTGGGCAGTAACCGCCTGTGGGCTGTCAGCCTGCTCGAAGCGCTGGTGTTATTACTAGCCGGTGCCTGGCTGATCCGTTTCAGCTTGGGACAGGTTCAACTGAGCAGGGTCTTCACCAAAGCCTGGCCGCTATTACTGTTAATGGGTCTCAATTGTCTCTGGCAGCTCATGCAGATCCTGCCACTGCAGACGGAATTTATTGGCTATTTCTCTCCCGGCGCTGCCAGCACTTACAGCCAGGTCGCCAGCGCCGACGCAAGCTGGATAACTTTGTCGCTGGATCCCGTGATCACCCGTCTCAGCCTGATCGAGTCGCTGGCATTGTGGCTGATGCTGGCGCTGTGCTTACTCCTAACCACGTCTCGCCGTCGACTGCGAATGCTAGCACTCACTATCGTGCTCAGCGGTGTATTCCAGGCAACCTATGGGGGTCTGATGACCCTATCCGGTACCGAATACGGATTTTTCACCGCTAAGTCGAGCTACACGGGCTATGCCACAGGCACCTTTATCAATCGCAACCACTTGGCTGGCTACCTGATTATGTGCCTTGCGGTGGGTATCGGCCTGCTGCTGGGCAGCCTCCATGACTCACAAGCGCACTCTTGGCGCGAACACTCCCGCCGCCTGCTGCAAACCCTGCTAGGCCCCAAGGCGCGTCTGCGCATCTACCTGGCGGTGATGGTGATCGCCCTGGTCCTGACCCGCTCACGCATGGGCAATACGGCCTTCTTTGCCAGCCTGAGCATTGCAGGCGTGATCGCGCTACTGCTCTCCCGCCACGCGACCCGCGCGACGCTTATCCTGCTGGGTAGCCTGATCATTATCGATCTGTTTATCGTTGGCACTTTTTTTGGGGTAGATAAGGTTGTCGATCGGTTACAAAACACCAGCACAACAACTGAAACGCGCGACGAGGTGGTGCGAGACAGCCTGACGCTGTGGGGAGAGTACTGGACCACAGGAACGGGCAGCGGCAGCTATTACGGGGTCTTCCCCCAGTACAGACAGGGCGATGTGACATCCTTTTACGATCACGCTCACAACGATTACCTGCAGTTTGGCAGCGAGCAAGGCGTTATCGGCATCGGCCTACTCGGTGCCAGCGTGCTGCTTAGCTTCGTGACGGGCCTGTACAGCCATTATCGACGCAGGGACTTGCTGATGCGCGGACTCTCCTTCAGCAGCCTGATGGCCATCATCGCCCTGCTGCTGCACTCAACCGTCGACTTCAACCTGCAGATACCGGCCAACGCCCAGCTATTTGTAATCCTCCTCGGCCTGCCCTGGATCTGCCTGCACCTCGACCGAAAAAAACGTACCGGCGGATAAACACATCCTTGCGGGTCGGTCTGAAATTGCTCCTGCATTTAAGACACTTCCCACATCCTTGTGGGTCGGTCTGGAATTGCTCCTGCATTTCAGACACTTCCCACATCCTTGTGGGTCGGTCTGGAATTGCTCCTGCATTTCAGACACTTCCCACATCCTTGTGGGTCGGGCTTCAGCCTGACATAGGGGGCACTCTGGTCTGTGTAAAGACCGCTTCATGCAGGAATAGCTGGTACTGGTGTTCAGCCAGGCATCGGCGGCTGCCTGAGGGTTATGTCGGAATTCATTCCGACAAAGCCTCCTGACGACGATAAATAGACTACCGATCAGAACCAATAATGCGGACTATTATTACAGAGAGAAAAATAGAATAAACGAGAAGGGCACAGATATAAATTGGTGGAGCCTAGCGGGATCGAACCGCTGACCTCAACACTGCCAGTGTTGCGCTCTCCCAGCTGAGCTAAGGCCCCACAAAAAACTGATATAACTCTAAAAAAGGTGGCGTCCCATAGGGGGTTCGAACCCCTGTTACCGCCGTGAAAGGGCGGTGTCCTGGACCACTAGACGAATGGGACACAGATAAACCGTTTTACTTGTTAAACCCTGTCACGATCAACAGATGTTTGGTGGAGCCTAGCGGGATCGAACCGCTGACCTCAACACTGCCAGTGTTGCGCTCTCCCAGCTGAGCTAAGGCCCCTCAGCAAAACGTGGGCGTATTCTATAGCCAGTTAGGCCAGCGGATCAAGGAGTTTCTCGAAAATATTCTATGCTCATAATACCGACCCCGGGGACCCATAACCGCCTGAAGATCAACCGGTTCCAACAAATAAATCAAAGATCACTCTCGAGCGAACGCACCAGATCCCGAAATGCTTCACGGTTGTTGTCGTTCAGATCCATCAACGCCCGGTGCGCCTCCAGAACCCGCTCACGCACCCGCTCTTCAGACTCCAGCAGCAGATCCAGCTCCTGCAGCTCGGAACTGCAGGCAACGCAATCCTGAATCAGAATAAACACCTTGTCGAAGCCCATGCTGAGCAGCACCCGGGTGATATCTTCGTTGGTGGATACAATGGTGGGACGCTGCTGATGGCGTCGCTTCAACCTGACCGAAAGCTTGGCCAGCAACCCCAGCGAGGTACTGTCGATACCCGTGGTTTCGGTGAGATCGATAATGACCGACTTAAAATCATCATGCTCCAGCGTCGTGGCCAAAAACTGATCCAGCGTCGAACAAAGCGTCAGACGTACATCACCCACGAATTTGAGTACGTAAGTACCCGTTTGTTCGGCAAATAGAATTTTTCCGCTTAGCATGACTAGAGATTACAACCGTCTGTAAACACTGAGCACGGCAATATCATCCGGTGCTCCTTCTATTTGATCGACACCCAACGCGCGCGCCAGATCACCTAGGCCATCATAGCCCTGTGCCGCTGCATCCAGCAAGCATTTTTCCTTAGCTTTCAAACTGGGCTGCGGCAGCACCTCGAGCACCCCATCCGAGAACAGGGTGATACAAAACTCATCTTCAAGCTCAACAATACGCCCCTCAAACTGCGCATCTTCAAATAAACCCACCGGCATCCCGCAACCACCAAGATATTCGGCCTTACCACCTTGCACCAGGATAGGCATCGGAAAATGACCACCCACACCGTATTGCAGCGTATTTTCGATCCGGTCCAGCAAGCCGACAAAAATAGTCATATGCTTGCCTAAACCGGTCTCCAGCAGCTCCTTATTAACCCGCTCCAGCACCGCAACCGGCGAGAGTATGTCAAAGCTGGAACCCCGGTTGTAATTTCGCAACAGCCGGTTGGTCATGTTCTTCAACAGCACGGTGACAAAAGCCGACGACGCACCATGCCCGGAGATATCCGCCAGATAAAACATGGTTAACGACTCAGAAATGCGGAAGTAATCGATAAAATCGCCACTGAGGAACAACGAAGGTCGAATCCGGTATTCAAAATAGTAATCATTGATCCTGGATTTATTCAGCGGCAGCATTTTTTGCTGCACATGCCGACCGGCCTGCTGATCCTCCCGCAACAGTCCCAGACTGCGCTCTAGCTCCTCACGAAAATATTGCGTCTGCGAGATCAGCTCAGCCCGCTCCAGGAGACGCCGTAACGCTTCCCGAAATGCATCCTGCTCGGTCAGCGGCAGAACGAACAGATCCGCCGCGCCCTCGCGAAGCGCCTGGCGCACGCGGGCATCAGAGCCATCCAGCTCCAGCGCGACCACCTGATTGGGCTGCATCAGCAGGCACACACGGCTCAGCCAGCCCTCAACACCAACCAGCCGCGACTGCGTCAACAACAGATCGGGCTGACGCCGATCGATATAGGCCAACGCCTGTTCTGCAGAATAAGCCAGATCCAACTCGATCGAGTAATCCGTCTTAATCGCCTCAATAACCGCCAGCAATGCCGGCTCAGTCGAGGCGTCGGCCACCAGGACACAATAACGCTGAGAACTCATAAATCTGCTTCCGCCAATAGCAGCCCTAAACGGCCACAATAAGCCGTAACAAATACAACCGTTACGACAGTCATTACTACGAATACCACAGCCACAACACTAAAATCCGTCATCCTCAAAGCCATCCGAAGCCACACCATCGTTGACCAAGAACTCGCGGCGTTGCATATACGCGTCGCGGATAAAACTGTAGCGATCGCCACTTATCAGGCTTTCGGCCTGGATCAGCCCGGCACGCGTATCGACAACCTCGAGCGCACGCACGCCCCAGTAGGTGCCATTCTGCTCCAGCGCCGATGTCGGTGCCAGTAATGAATTAGGATAGACGGACAAACCGTCACGGACATTACTGGGCCCTAAAAACGGCAACATAAGATAGGGCCCCGCCGGAACCCCCCAGTAGCCCAACACCTGTCCAAACTCTTCATGCTGCTTGGGAATCCCCAGCGGCGTTGCCACATCAAAAACCCCCAGCAGCCCAAACAGCGTATTAGCCACCACGCGGCCAAAGTCTTGGGCGGTGTTATGCGGCTTAAGCTGAAGTACGTTACTGACCAACGACACCATATCTTCCAGATTACCGAAGACGTTATGCACCCCGGTCTGGATCGGCTGCGGCGTCACCGCGACATAGGCCCGCGTGACCGGCAGCAACAGATTTCGATCCAGGAAGTCATTAAACGTGTACACCCGGCGGTTAAAACCCTCCCAAGGATCTACGTCGGAACCCGCCCAAACCGATGAACAGGTAATG
>SDWN01000121.1 GCA_004195305.1 Neptunomonas sp.
AGATGTGTATAAGAGACAGGGATCCGCCCGCCACTCACTTGGTGGAGCAGATCATCGAGGCGATTGATAGCGCCGGTACGCGTATTGTCATGACCACCCATGACTTGGGACAGGCCCGACGGCTGGCCGATGAAGTGATGTTTCTGCATCGGGGGCGTCTGCTAGAGCATGCGCCCGCGCAGCAATTTTTTAATGAGCCCCAAAATGACCAGGCCAAGTCGTTTATCAACGGTGAGTTACTTTGGTGGCACCGTAAAAACCCGCTACATAAGCCTGGAATTAGAGAGGAAGGTATCTGATGAAGCCGTTTTCACCCGTAGCATTATTACTATTGCTTAGTCTCCTATTCTTAACCGGCAGCGTCCGTGCCGAGGCCGACTTTATCACACTGGCATCTACCACCTCGACCCAGAATTCGGGGCTGTTTGAGCATATTTTACCCCAGTTTACAGCGGCCTCCGGCATCGAGGTGCGAGTGGTGGCAGTCGGTACAGGTCAGGCGATTCGATTGGCTCGCAATGGAGATGCCGATGTATTGCTGGTGCATCACCGTCCCTCGGAAGAGCGTTTTGTCGCTGACAATCACGGTGTCGACCGCCGGGATGTGATGTATAACGATTTTGTTCTTGTCGGGCCCAAGCACGATCCCGCTGGAATCCAGGGCGTGAAAGATGCCGCCGTCGCGCTGACCAAGGTGGCTGACGCGTCAACAGTTTTTGTCTCGCGGGGGGATGACTCAGGAACCCATAAAAAAGAGCGAGGGCTGTGGCTGGAAGCCAGGATTGATCCGGTCGTCGCTTCCGGCGGCTGGTACCGAGAAACGGGTTCCGGGATGGGGGCGACCCTTAATGCTGCCAGTGCCATGAATGGCTATGCGCTGGCTGATCGTGGAACCTGGATGAGCTTCAAGAACAAAGGTACGTTGGAGGTGATGGTGGAGGGCGATCCGCGTCTATTTAACCCCTATGGGGTGATATTGGTGAATCCCGATAAACACCCGCATATTAAGGCCGATGCGGGGCGTCGTTTTATCGACTGGATAACCTCTAAGGCAGGGCAGGAGGCGATTGCGACGTTTAGAATCGGAGCTGAGGCGCTGTTCTACACTTACACGCGTTGATCTCAACCCCTGTTGAGATGTGTTGGAGCGAATCCAGCGTACACCTTTAGCCACGACATCCGGACGCGTGTTAACCACCCGTTACCGGAGGGATGAATGCAAGTTCGTCGCTATTGTCGATCAGGGTTAGTGAATCAACCAGCGTTTGATTTTTAACATTCAGCAGCTGAGTCTCTTCAAAAAAAGGCTTCCAATGAGGGTGGCTATCAACGAGCTGCTGCTTGATTGCTTTGATCGAGACCGGGTGCTCGATCTCCAATGTCAGTTCTGAACATCCCAGTTGTTCGCGAAGTTGGGCAAAAAATAGAATATTCATGGGACCTCCTGGTTAAAATGGGCGCTATTCCCGATTAGCCGCCATATTGGCTTAGATTTCGGGTGGAGCCACAGTTATGTTGTTGCAGCAGATGACTCTCTTTCTTCCCCGATAACAACTGATGTAAGTGGCCTGCCAATTGCCTGCTATCCAGGGTCTGCAATAATGGACGAAGGTTCAGGTTATTATCGGCAAACAAGCACAGGCCTAAGTTACCCAGCGAAGTGACACGCAAGCGGTTACATTGATCACAGAAGCCCTTGCTGTAGGGCATGATTAAACCGAAGCGGCCGGCATAGTCAGGGTGAACAAACTCGGTTGCCGGGCCGTCATCAGGCCTCCGAGCCTGAGTGACCCAACCGTCGGCGAGTAGTTGCTGCTTGATGTTTTGGCTATTGACATGTTCGGCGTTGAAGAACTCACCATTATCACCCGTTTCCATCAACTCGATCAGTCGCAGGCTGACGGGTTTATACTTCACATAATCCAGGAAACTATCAAGTTGCGGGGCATTGAAGGATTTCATCAGCACCGCATTGAGTTTAACCCGACCTAGCCCTTTTTCGAGGGCTAGGTCGATTCCTCGCAACACTTGGTTAAGCTTGTCGTGCCCGGTGATCAGGCGGAACGAATCCGGATGCAGGCTATCGACACTGACATTCAAGGCATCGAGACCGGCTTCCAGAAACCCATCGATCTGGCGGTCCAGGTGGTAACCGTTAGTGGTCAGGGCTACCTTTTCGATCCCCGGTGTTTGTTTGCAGATACGGATGATGTCGCACAGGTCTTTACGCAGACTCGGTTCACCGCCGGTTAAACGAATTTTTCGAGTACCCGCCTTGGCGAAGGCAGCGACGAGTGCAGCGATCTCATCCAGGTTTAAATAATCGACCTTGCCTGTTTTGCAGTAACCATCAGGCAAACAGTAGTTACAGCGGAAGTTACATTGGTCGGTCACCGACAAGCGCAGGTAGGTAAAGCGTCTTTTGTATTGATCGATAAGCATCTAAGCACTAATCCCGTCGACTGCCGATGATGAGTTCCGGTGACGTTCAACAAGCGGTTCACATCAGCCCGGTGAAAGGCTGTACGAGTTATTAACTCGCCTGCCTAGCAGGTTGTTGAAAATCTACCTGCGTTGCCGATACGTCGTTAAAAACGACCTCAAAATTCTCATTTATAGCTATAAACTGCCCTTTTTCGGTCGTTTTTGCCTAGTCTCGGCGGCCTCGCTAACGCTTTTCAACAGCCTGCTGATATGTCGTACTTGTGCTTGCGCTCCAGAACGAGAGTGCTTGCCTCTGGATTGACGTTAGCTGGCCAAGTTGACAGTGTGTTTTTGGGAGTATTCGGTGAGTAGGTTCGTAGGTTACTCAAGCGAACTATTAACCTGGTGGACAAATAGGTTCCATACTTATCTGTCCATCGCCCCGAAAATCTGCCGCAGTTGCGTGGAACTGCTTGATTTTGAGGGGCTCGCATGGGGCTTCGACCCATGATGACGCATCCTTGCGTCTGCTATTAACCCGCCGGATTAATATTACCGTAGTGCTAACAACTCAAAACCCGAGATTTGCGGTTGCGAGAAACAAAAGCGCTGGCAAGCTTCAGTGTTCTACGACCTTGATGCTCTGTTCATGGCCTGCCCAGAGTTGTTAGGTTTCTGGCTTTGGCTAGACCTGCCTGAACCGCACAGCCTTATGCTACATCGCGTAGGTCATAAGGCCAGCCGTTAATTTAGGAACTTAGGCCCTATTATTTTGGTGTTACGATCACGTAAAGCTTGCGTACCGCTTCGAGCACCTCCCAGGTGCCGACAAACCCGCTAGGGATAACGAATGAATCACCCGTGGTAAAGGTAGAAGCGTTGCCCGCTTCATCGGTCAGAACTACCTTTCCAGAGAGGATATGGCAAAATTCACTCTTGGTTGAATAATCAGCGTTCCACTTGCCTTCGGTGCAGTCCCAGAGACCTGACAGCATCTGTTCAGATGCATCCTGGAACTGGTTCCATAGGGTCTGCTCAGGCTCGCCATGAATACAGCGCTCCGCTGGCAGGGCAGAAACCGAGCCTTCAATGGTTGATGCAGAAAAATTGATCACTTTTTGAATAGAGTTAGACACAGAGAGTCTCTCCTGTTGTTGTCATAAATAGCACGATGAATAGAGCGGCGGATGAATCAGCTGGCGACAGCGATCTCTTCGTTGTCATACACGACATGATGGATGTCGCCCTCGAACATCGCCTCCAGCTTCAGGGCATCATCCACTGCGAGCTGGCGTTCTGCAGAATTTTTGGCGACTTCAAAGTCATCCCAGTCTTTAAAAAACAGCTCGAAAGTGAGATAGAACTTGGGTGCTTGGCCGTCGCGAACGACGCCCTTTTGATAGCGCAACTGCTGCAATTTTGGGTACTTGGCAACCAGTGGCAGGTGAACTTCCTGAACATAGGCGTCAAATTCTGCTTCAGAGCCTTTGACTGTGCCTTCGTAATAGGCGCAAAACGCTAACATATTTATTTCCTTGATGGATGGGGTTTTATTTAAGTTGTACTTTTTTGACCGGCTCGGTGATTTACCGTTACGTTCGCTATTCAGGCAGACGTTGCGGACTGGATTTGACCAGCGCCGCATTGATCGGTACCCAGGAATCGGCATCGGAATCAGAATCTGGAAGAATAGCGCCGGTCTCGCATTCGAGTTCGCAATTGCCGCAGTCGCTGCACTCTTCGGGGTTAATCGCCAGCATGCTAGCACCTTCGTGGAAGCAATCGGCAGGGCAGGACTCGACGCAGTCGTAACAGAGCGTGCATTCATCAGTAACAACAAAAGTCATAACGACCTCCTGTAAAAAATAGGAATTAATAGTTTTTATTTATAGAGCAGCAGTTCTGCTCGACTCGGCGCCAGTCAACGATCGTTTTTATTCAACCAAGAGTGCTTCGATGGCGGATGGTGACAGATCTTTGGGGCCCATACGGATGGCATCCCAGGGGCAAACGTTCCAACAGAGCTCGCAGCCGATGCAGTTTTTCTCAGTACTGGCGACCTGCTCCTCACCCTCGTTCAAAGCGTCGTAATAGCAGTTCTTAATGCAACTGGTGCATATTGGGAACTTGCATTTTTCATGATCGATATAGGCCTGCAGCGGGCTGGCCTCAAACAACTCTTGCAACGTGGCGACTTTGCGCGAGGAGATGCCGTACATCGCATCAACGGTGTCGTAGCCGTGGGTATCCATAAACTTTTCGACGTCGCCGATCACCTTGGGCAACCACTCAATCCCTTTAAGCATCAATACTGAACCGACCTGCATGATGCGTGCACCGCTCATGATGAATTCGACTGCGTCGCGGCCGTCAAAAATGCCGTTGGAACCGGCGATCTCCATGCCCAGCTGGGAATAGATTTCGTGGACCCAGCGAAGGGTGATAGGTTTTACCCAAGGACCACCAACCCCTGCGACACCGCCGATATAAGGGGTGCCGGTATCAATATCAGTGGCAAATCCTTTGAAGCGACTGTTGACCGAAACGGCCGCTGCGCCAGCGTCTTTGGCTGCTTTGGCGATAGCCGTGAGGTCGATTGCTTCAGGGGTTAGTTTGACGATCACTGGGATATTGATCGCTTCAACGCAGAGGCGGGTTATCTCATAGGTCGCTTCAGGACTTTGAGCGATCAGCGTTCCCGGGTATTTACCGGCCCATTCGGTGGGGTAGGGGCTGTGCAGATTGATTTCAATCATCGGCACACCACAATCTTCGGTCATTTTGCACAGTTTGGGCCACATATCCAATGTACCTGCAGAGACGTTGCCGATAACATGGGCACCATGTTGTGCGGCGTAAGCCTGGGTCTCTGTTAGATAGGCGATCCACTCTTCATAGTGCTCGCTGATATAGCCAGAACGACTGTAAAACGTGAAATTGCGGGGTACTTTTCCGCGGATAATTTTTCCCTTGTCGTTCAGAATGGCGTACTTAGAATGCTTGGTCAGTGTCGACATCGACTTCATCTCGCTGACCGTTTTAACGATAACCCCCGCGGCGCCGTTATCAATGCATTTCTTGATGTTATCAACGCTGTTGGAGGGCTCGATTGAAGCAACAATAATTGGGTTTTTGAATTTCACTCCGCAAAATTCAACGCTCATGTCAGCCATAGGATGTTCCTGTCTTGGGGCATGTCCTTTAAAAAAGACATTAAGTAAACGAATGTTATTTGTATTTTTAAATGTTTAATTGGCATAAGGGTTGTGAGGATTATTGTTTTTCGCTATTCATATTTCAAATTTAA
>SDWN01000332.1 GCA_004195305.1 Neptunomonas sp.
AGATGTGTATAAGAGACAGAACAAATGCAGGATCAGGAAAGGCCGACCAGATGGCAAGTATGCCTCCGCTACGTAACGATCGGTACATCGCGTCTAATCCTGAGTGAGAATAAAGCCGGTGATTGTCGGTCTGGGTCAAGCCTTCGGGGCCGTTGTCGACGTCGAGCAGGATGGCATCGTAGCGGGGTTGGTGGTTTTGGAACAGATCGGCTACATCGCCGATATGAATCTGGCTCCGCGGGTCCTGTAGCGGCTCTCCTGCACACTCACCTAGGGGTCCCCGGTTCCACTCCACCACGGCGGGTAGTAGCTCGGCCACCCAGACCTGTGCCGATGCCGGAACCGATTTCAGTGCGGCGGCAAGGGTGAATCCCATACCCAAGCCTCCTACTAATACCTGAGCGGCAGGCGTGGATTTGAGGTGAGCACAGCCAAGCTCAGCCAGTGCTTCTTCAGAGCCGTGGGCGCGACTGTTCATCAGCTCGCCACGTACACCGGAGAGGCGAATGGAAAACTCTGCGCCTCGGCGCGACAGTTTGAGTTCGCCGCCACCGTTAGGGATCTCTGTTCTACCGAGTACTGTCCAGGGATTCATGCTGCCTCAAAAGTTGTCATTAATGTTGTAGGCTGCACCTTATCACGGATGCAAAAGATCACGGATGGAAAAGATCGCGGATAGACCGAGTAGGTTGCTTCGGCTATTGCGGCGCGACCAGTGTTGGGTAATTGGGTTATTAGGTAGGGGGGGCGTCTGGCTGAGTAGATGTATGTCGTGCGCGATTTGTTAGGCAGGCTTTTTATTGGTTTTTAGGTATAATGCAAAATTTGATTTTCGGTTATGCGACGTTTGCGGTCGCTCCAATGAAGTGCGCTGAATGAAATTATTGCCTCGGTTTTTGTTTACCTATTTCATTATCTCCATGGTGGTGTTGCTGTTTGGGTTTTTCTCTTATCAGAACAATCAGCGCACCCAACAGGAGTACCAACTACTCAATCAGCACAGCCTGCCCTTACTGTCGAGTCTTAATGCGCTTCAGCAGGGTGCTCTGCGCATTGTGGCATCGACCACTGAGGCCGGATTGCTTCATTATCTGACGATCGATGCTGATGCTGATGCGGGTGAAGACGAGCAGGAATTAGCCGAACAGAGGAGAGGGCTGCTTAGCCGGGCCATTGCCGAGTATACGGCGCGGGTCGCGCGAGATTTTCCTGATGATCGCAAGCTTGCCTCTACGGTCAACGATAATGCGCTCTATCTGTTGCGGCTTAGTGATGCGTTTTTTGAGGCTTTGGCGGTTGGTCAAAGCAGCGCTGCCTTGTTGCAGCTTAAAGAGGAATTCGAGGAGGCAGAGCTGCAGTTTTTAGCGGCGACTCAAGCCGCCATCGACCATGAGACTCAAAAGATCGAAGCACGCACCCAGGAGGTCAGCGGTGCCATCCAGCAGCACCTGTATATACTGGTGACAGGTGTGCTGCTGATGCTGCTGCTGGGTATCAACATGGTGCGCAGTAATATGGTACATATTCTCATCCCGCTCCGACGCTTCAGGGACGCTGCCAATACCATTGCCGAGGGTGACCTCTCCGTCCAGGTGCCGCTGCGCAGTCAGGATGAGCTGGGGGCGTTGGCTCAGGCGTTCAACCAGATGACGCTGGGACTCAAGGATAACCAGATTGCGCTGCAGGACGCGTACGCGTATACCGAAAATATTCTCCAGGTCATGGACGATATTCTGATCACCACCGATGCCGGGGGGCAGATTAAGATGGTCAATCGCGCTGCCTGCGAGCAGCTGGGCTATGCAGAGGCTGAGCTGTTAGGCACCCCAGTCGCGGCATTGCTGGAAAATGGTGGCAAATCTCTGGTGGATTTTATCCCGGTTAATACTGAGGGACACTTTGAGCGTGACCTGCGCAATAGCGAGGGACACCGGATCCCTGTGCTGGCCTCGCTGAACCGGATCGATAACAACGCCGATCAGGGCTTGCTGCTGATCGCCTCCAATATCTCTGCCCGCAAGCTGGCAGAAGAGAAGATCCATAAACTTGCCTTTTACGACACCCTGTCCGGGCTGCCCAATCGCACCCTGTTTAATGACCGCCTGGTGCAGGGGATTAAATTTGCGCTGCGCCAGAAACATCATCTCGCGGTGTTGTTTTTGGACCTGGATAACTTTAAACAGATCAACGACTCTCTGGGTCATGATGTCGGTGATGAGCTGCTGCAAGAGGTGAGTGCCCGACTGGTGCAGACGCTCAGGGATTCCGATGTGATCTCGCCGGTGGGGCAGGGGCTGTTGACGCCGACGGTGTCCCGCCATGGCGGGGATGAGTTCCTGATACTGCTACCCTATGTCGCCGATCCTATCGATGCGGGCAAGGTCGCCGAGCGTATCCAGCGACGCTTAAGCAAGGAGTTTCAGGTCAGAGAACATGGGATTTTCACGACCCTGAGTATCGGCATTTCGATCTATCCGGACAACGGCGCCGATGCTCGGTTGCTGGTTCAAAACGCTGATACCGCACTCTACAGTGCCAAGGCCCGGGGTAAAAATCAATTCAGTTTCTTTGCCGCAGAAATGAACAGTTCTGCCCTGCGGCGCCTGGATATCGAGAATAATCTGCGTCGCGCGCTGGCTAAGCAGGAGTTCCGGCTCTACTACCAGCCGCAACTGGACCTGTCCAGCGGTCGGGTGATCGGCATGGAAGCGCTGATACGCTGGCAGCACCCTGAGTGGGGCCTGGTTTCTCCGTTGGAGTTTATCCCCGTCGCCGAAAGCACCGGGATGATCCTGGCTATTGGCGACTGGGTGCTGGCAGAGGCCTGTAACCAGTGGCGGATCTGGAAAGAACAGGGCTACGATCCCGGAAAAATCAGTGTCAACCTTTCTGCGCTGCAGTTTCGTGACAACGACCTGTCCGGCAAGCTAAATACGATCATCGCGCAAAGCGGTATCGATCCTGAGTCGCTGGTTTTGGAGATCACCGAGACCGTGCTGATGCAAGATGCCGAAGTTACCCTGTCTCAGCTGCGTGAAATTAAGGCATCGGGGGTGCGTTTTGCTGTCGATGATTTTGGTACGGGCTACTCATCGCTGAGTTATCTAAAGACCTTTCCGCTCGATTACCTGAAGATTGATCGCGCCTTTGTCCGTGATCTCGAATCCAGTGAGAGCGATCTGGAAATTGTACGCACCATCATTGCCATGGCGACCCGGCTCAAATTGCGGATCATCGCCGAGGGGGTCGAGTCGCCGACCCAGTTGCGGATATTGCAAGCGCAGGATTGCACCTACGTGCAGGGTTTTCTGCTTAGCCGTCCGGTGTCGGCGGCTATCTACGAGGCAAAGTTTTTGGACTCAGCGGAGCAAGAATCCGATGAGCAAACGCTGTGCCGCAACGCTCTGGGAAGGCCGCGTAGTGCAGGGCTTCTAGTAACCTGACAACACCGTGGGAGCCTGCCTGCAGGCGATCCCTTAGTCGTTGCTGCGCTAAAAAATAACAAGATCGCCAGGAGCCCGGCTCCGACAAGGCTCAGGCTAGCGCCCCAATCCCCCCTCTGTTACGTCAGTGCTCAACGTTCTATCAGTGTCAGCCGGGCCTTACTGTAACCCGCTTCTGGGAGCGGTTCCAGGTTGAGCTTATTCAGTGCGACCCCTTGTTGTGATAGACGATCGATCAAGCTCAGCAGGCTGTTGAACTCGACCCGGTCCAGCCACAGTTGCAGGGTCTGCTCATTGTTACTTTGCAGCCGGGTAAGGCCTATTTTTAGTGCCGCTGCGGTTTGGGTTGCACGCTGCTGAAGTGATCCGGTGATCGCCGCGTTATTACTCTTGTTTCGATAAATTTCGATCTGTTGAGCCGTTAGCTGCATCTCGGCCAGCTGTCCGGCTTTGCTGTTAATGGCACCTTCTAACTGTTGCTTGCTGCTGTTTAGGGGGCGCCAGACGAGTAGCAATAGCAGTAGCATGACGGTAACGCAACTGCCAACGGCAAAGAGGATTTTTTCGCGATCGCTCAGGCTTAGGTACCAGCGATTAAACATCATTTTTCTCCCCTGATTCTGAGCTGTGCACTCACCTGTCCGCCCTGTTGCCGCGAGCGCTGGATCTGGGCATCCAGATTCTGCTGCGATAGCTTGGCAATGAAACTCTCCAGCACGGTATGGTTCTCCGCCTGTAACTCCAGGGTGATGGTTTGGGTCTGCGCCTGATAAGCCATATCCTGGATCTTAAAACCGTTGCTGCTCGTAAAGGCAGGTAGAGCCAGCTGCAGCAAACGCAGAAAATCACTGCCCTGGCTGCGTTGCTTGAGCTGGTTGAGTTTTGCGTCGAGCTGCACCTTAGGATTGACCCGTCGGCTACCCGGTAGGGTCGCGCTAAACAGATCGCTGATCTGCTGCTCCAGCTGTTGTTTGTGTTGCTTGAGTTGCTGCTGCTGCCATAGCAGCTGCCCCCCCTCGAGTAACAAAGCCAACCCCAGCAACAGGGCGGGCAATTTCCAGGCGCGCAGCAGCTGCTTGACCGGATCTTTGAGTTTGTAACCGCCCTGCAGCAGATCGATGGCGGTTTCGGGGGCAAAGCAGCTTGCCAGTGTTGCCAGCCCCTTATCCTTGTTTAGGTCGAGGCGGCCGGTCTCCAGGATCGACTCGGCGCTCTGGCCCAGTTGGTTTTCTGCCAGGGTCAGCCACGCGTCAGCCTGAGTGCTGGGAATGGAAAAGCTCTGGCCGTCGGCGTGCCGGATCAGGGTTTGATCCAGCAGCTCGACCAGCTGCACGGCCCCCGCCTGGGTGGCGATAGACTGGGCATCGACGAGCAGCGCCTGAATCGGAATACCTGCCTGTATTAACCCCTGTTGCCAGAGATCCATCAGGGTTTTAGCGACGACGGCGACCGGGTAGCGGCCGGGTGCCAGGGCGGCGCCGGTGACAAAGTGCAGCGTTTCGATCTCCTCGCATAACTGCTCTTCGAGTTGATAGGGGATGGCTTCCCGAGCCGCCCGACTGTCGTTAGGCAGCTGCACCTCGGTGGTGAGTACCGCGGCGTTGGAGACCAGGGCATAGCAGGGAATGCGGATCGCCAGCGGGGTGAGCTGGCGGAGCTCGGATAGCCCATCCAGCTGGCCTTGATCGAGCACCTTCTGTTGGCTTTGATCCCAGTGCAGCCAATGTACCGGCTGATCGGCAGTAGTTCCTAATCTCAGTAGCAGGCGTTCACTCATTAGGGCCCCCGTAACGGCGTTGGTAGGTGGTTGGCTGATCGGCGGTCATCGTTATGTAGCTGTATAAAATCAGGTTGGCATCGTAATAGCTGATCTGAATCCTGGCCAGGAAAAACTCGGACGTCACCGCCAGGGAGTTTTTGAGGGTCTGGTCGAGGGGCGGCTGGCCGCTGGCAGGTGCGGGCAGTTGATCCCAGAACGCGTTAACATCGGCATAACCGTCGGCGGGGCGATCTTCCAACAGCGCCTGAATATCCTCTGCGGGGATGTTAGCCTCGGACAGGGCCGCTAACAAGGGGGCGCGATCCGCTGGCAGGGTGTTGATGTTGATCAGGGTCGTATTGCTTGGCAAGGTGCAGAGGTAGGGCTGCAGGCGTTCGAGAAACTCACGCTGCTGCGGATCGGTGGGGCGGAATCCGTCGATGAGTCCGAGTTCGCTAATATCGCTCAGGTTGCCGTTGGCGGGCAGGTAGGCGGG